>USBV01000061.1 GCA_900553055.1 uncultured Phascolarctobacterium sp. | reverse complement strand
CAAATCCGCTCCTATGTTTTCCAGCCCTATACCTTGGTTAAGGACCATCGCACCGGCTGCGAAACCGGCAATATCGGCGCCGTAATGGATGGTGATTTAATGCCCTTTGTTGAGGCCTATCTGCGTAGCCAACAAAAGAAGATTTGATTGTAAGTGCAGGTGAAAATAATGAAGCATCGTTATAATCCTGTGCTCTTAGCAGTGATCGCGCTAGGCCTAGTATGCTCCCTGTGGTTGAACTGGAATCGTCATCAGGTGGAGCAGGCCAACAATACTGTGGAAATGGCCATGGAATACGAGGGCCTGCGTAAGCTGGCGATTTTGCAGGGCTTAAGCGAGGACCAGGTGCTGCGGGAATTTCAAAAGGCAGGCATCAATTCCCTGATGCTTTTTGATACTACCATAGAGCGTCTGACGAAGAAGGGTCAAATCCAAAGCGCTACCACCGAGGAGCTGCGCAAGGCGGCCAGCTTAGGGGCGGATAAGGGCGTTTTTGCCGCTATTCCCCAGGAAAAGCTGGAGCAGAACGCCGCCTTTGTGGCAGCGGGCAGCGACCCGGCTGTTTTAGAGGATGTGCTGGAGGATTTGCAGCTGCGCTATGGCGCTGACAGAGTAGAGATCGTTAGCCAGCAGCCTCGCATTATTCGTGTTGTAGGTAGCACGGATTTATTACCGGAGGGTCGCTTTGACGAGCCCCATGGTCTGTTGCAGGCGCCGCTAGGTTTGCCTGTGAAGGATATGCAAAAGCTGGCCGGGATGGGCTTTCAGCTGATTGTACGTCCTCAAAATTATATTAATGTCAATGAAAAGCAAATTGACAGCATTTTTCAACGTATCGACAAGGCCGGGGTTAAGGTGCATGCCTTTATGCCCTGTGGCAAGGAAACCGTGGGTTACCCTGACAAGGTGGAATATTTGGGCAAAAAGCTACGGGAGTACGACATGAATCTGGTAATGCTGGAGCATTATACCCAACTGCGCTTTGCACAAATTGATGGGCTGATTCCCTTGGCTGAATTTAATAATTATAAATCTGCTCGCTCCTATGTGATTGATGCTTTGGAGCAAAAGAAAATTTCCATGGCTACGGCGTTGCATCGTTGGGCTTTGACTGACGAGGAGCGTAATATCCGCGTCAACTATATCCGTCCCTTCCTGTTTCCGGTGGAGGGCAAGGATATTATGCAAATTAACCTAAAATACGTGCGTGACATTAAGGTCAACGTGGAAGCGCGTGGTTATACCATTGGCCAGGCGGGTGTCTTTGCCGATGTGGCTAATACCCAGGGCTTTGCTCCCTACTTCCCTGCTAAAACACTGTGGCTACCCATCGTGTTAGCTATCGTGGCCGGCGTAGTGCTGTATGGCAGCCTGCTTTTTAACTGGAGCAGCAAAACGGAGCTGGTGCTGTGGGCAGTGCTGTCCGCAGTGGGCTGTGGCCTGTTGATGCTGGGGCGCGGACTTTTAACTCGCCAGCTGCTGGCCTTGGCGGCGGCGAGCGTCTTCCCGGTGCTCTCCATGAGCTATATCATGCAAATTTGGGATAAGAATAAAACCGATGCCAATGGCTTAGCAAAAATTATTTGGAATGCTATTTGGCAGCTGGCTTTGGCCATTGCCTTGTCCTTAGTGGGCGCGGCCTTCTTATCCGCCATTTTAACCGACACACGCTTCCTTTTGGAAATTGATATTTATCGTGGCGTAAAGCTCACCTTTATCCTGCCCGTAGTGCTCACCGCAGCGCTTTACTTAAAGCGCTACGATATGCTGCAGGTTGTGGGTAAGGGTGCCAAGAGCTTGCTCAACAAGCTCAACAGCCTGCTGGATACGGGCTTAACCTTTAAGCATGTGGCAGTGCTGATGGTGTTCCTCTTCATTGCGTTCTACTTTGTAGGCCGTAGTGGTCACACCGGTGGCGTGCCCGTGCCTGCCATCGAGCTCAAGATGCGTGCCTTTTTAGAGCAGGTGATGTATGCTCGTCCGCGTGAAAAGGAATTTATGATCGGCCATCCGGCCTTCTTCCTGATGGTGATGGCAGTGTATAAATGTGCACCGCGCTGGTGGCAGTTTGTGCTCGTTTGTGGTGCAGTAATCGGCCAAGGCAGCCTGGTGCAAACCTTCTGCCATATGCGTACTCCCGTTGTGATGAGCTTTGTGCGTGCCTTGGATGGCTACGCTGTGGGCATTATTTTTGGTATTATCAGCATACTTGGTGCAAGTGTGCTGCTTTATGTGGGTGAAAAGCTGAAAAGGAGATACATGGAGCAATGAGTAGGATCGTAATTTCCGGGTACTATGGATTTGCCAATGCCGGAGATGAGGCCATGCTGGCCGCGATCATTAAAGCTTTGCGCAGTACAGAGGACGCCGTGGAGCTAACGGTAATTTCGGGAAATCCCCAAGTGACCGCAGCCCAATATGACGTCACCTCTATTCATCGATTTAATCCCTTAGAAATAATTTCTTCCCTGCGTGGCTGCGATTTGCTGCTGAGCGGCGGTGGCAGCCTGCTGCAGGATGTAACTAGCAAGCGAAGCTTGCTCTATTATTTGTCAATTTTAGGCCTGGGCCTGCTGCTGGGCAAGAAGGTAATGCTTTTTGCGCAGGGCATTGGCCCCATTCACAGCGGCCTTTTGCGCAAGCTGACCAAGGTTGTGTGCAGCCATGTGAATTTGATTACCGTGCGCGATCAGGATTCACTCTACGAGCTACGTCATATTGGCATTCCTCCGGAAAAGGTGCAGCTAACGGCTGATGCTGTTATGACCTTGCCTCAGGAAAGCAAGGAGCAGGGACGCGAGCTCTTGGATAAGTTTGGCGTACCTAAGGATAAAATGCTCATTGCTATTTCCGTGCGCAAATGGCAGGATGGCGACCGCTATCTATTGGAGTTGGCCAAGGCAGTGGATATTTTGAGTCGTGAATATGACGCCCATGTGGTGATTTTGCCGTTGCAGTATCCGGTGGATGTGGCTGCCTGCCAACGCTTGCAGCATTTTATGGTGCATAAGGAGTGCAGCACTGTGCTCACTGCCGATTGTGATACGGAGCAATTTTTATCGCTGATGGGTAATTTTCAGCTGCTGATTGGCATGCGCTTGCACGCCTTGATTTTTGCTGCTGTTATGGAAAGGCCCTTTGTGGCAATTTCCTATGATCCTAAAATTGATGGCTTTGTGAAGGATATAAACGGCGTAACTGCCGGTAACGTAGAGAATTTGCAGTCCACTCAGGTGGTGGCTGCGGCAAAAAAAGCGCTAGCACCCGAAGCCTACTGTCGGGGCAGGCTGGACAAGCTGCGGGCTAAGGCGATGCTAAATACCAAGCAGGCCATGGCCTTGCTGACGAAAGGAGTTTGAAGGTAGTGCTGATTATGAGCGATGTGAGCAAGGTATATCCAGGTGGTTCTGTTGCCTTGCAGGACGTCAATGTGCATATAGAACCAGGCGAATTTGTCTTTGTTGTTGGACCAAGCGGCGCCGGTAAATCTACCTTTATCAAGATGCTGTTCCGTGAGGTTCTGCCTACTACGGGCAGCATCTTTGTCAATGGTATGGATATTTTGTCCCTTTCGCCCAAGGAAATTCCCTTTATGCGGCGTCAGCTGGGCATTATTTTCCAGGATTATCGCCTGTTGCCGGACCGCACAGTGTACGAAAATGTGGCTTTTGCAATGCAGGTTATCGAAGCGCCCCACCGCAAGATTAAGCGTCAGGTGATGAATATGCTGGATTTGGTAGGCCTGCGCCATCGCGCTAATGCCTATCCAAACGAGCTTAGCGGTGGCGAGCAACAGCGCATTGCTATTGCA
Source organism: uncultured Phascolarctobacterium sp. (assembly GCA_900553055.1). GTDB lineage: Bacteria > Bacillota > Negativicutes > Acidaminococcales > Acidaminococcaceae > Phascolarctobacterium_A. The sequence continues at coordinate 5,046 of USBV01000061.1, read as the reverse complement.
CGGGCAATAGTCAACGATCCGGTGTTTGTTATTGCCGACGAGCCTACGGGCAATCTGGACCCCGAAACAAGCTGGGATATTATGGAGATTTTTAAGGAAATCAACGACACCGGCACCACCATTGTGATGGCTACCCATGATAAGGAAGTAGTGGATGCGATGGGCAAGCGCGTTATTGCCATTGAGCATGGGCGCATTGTGCGCGACGAAAAAGAAGGAGTTTATGGCTATGAGCTTTAGTACGAAGGAATACTTTATTAAAGAAACATATAAGTCCATTCGTCGTAACGGCTTCATGAGCTTTGCTTCTATTTCCACTGTAGCTGTATCTCTTTTGGTTTTGGGCATGTTTTTGATGATTTTCCTGAATACCAATAATCTGGCGCAATATTTGGAAAGCCAGGTGCAGGTTTCGGTATATATGCAGGATAGCGCCACAGATAAGGAGCTAGCTGCGGTAAAGGAAAAGCTAACGAAAATGCCCGGCGTGGTTAAGGTAACCCAGGTAAGCAAGCAGCAGGCCTTAGAACGCTTCAAAAAGCGCTTGGGCGACCAGGAGCAGCTTTTAAACAGTCTGGGCAAGGATAATCCTTTCCCCAATTCCTTTGAGGTGCAGGTGGATAGTCCCGAGCGCATCAAGGTGCTGACGCCGCAGCTCGGCCAGCTGCCCAAGGTAGAAATGGCCAAATTTGGTCAGGAGGTGGTGGAGCATCTCTTCCAGCTGACTAAGATTTTGCGCTTTGGCGGCATTTTATTGGTTGTTTTCTTAGCCATGGCTACCCTGTTTATTATTAGTAATACTATTCGTTTGACTGTTTTTGCACGCCGCAAAGAGGTCATTATTATGAAATACGTGGGTGCTACCGATTGGTTCATCCGCTGGCCCTTTTTGTTAGAGGGCATGACGCTGGGCTTTTTTGGCGCAGTAGTCGCTTTTATTTTGATTAATAGCATTTATTCCGGCCTTTTAGAGCGCATTCATGCTACCTTGGCCTTTTTGCCCTTGCTGCCTACCTCACCACTGCTTTTGTATGTGGATTTGTTCCTTTTGGTTGCGGGCACGGGCATTGGCGCTTTGGGCAGCTATATTTCCTTGCGCAAGTTTTTGCGAGTGTAAGGGAGGCGTAAGCAATGCTCAAAGGAAAGGTTATGCCCCTGGCGCTAGCAGCAGTTATGGCAGTGCTGCCACTGTTTGCAGCGTGGGGCTTTGCTAGTGAAGCTGATGATAAGCGTGCGGAGCTAAATAATGTGCAGGCTGAAATGCAAAAAATGCAGGAGCGCAAGGAAAAGGCCCGCCAACAGGCGGAGGCTGCCACTGTTGGCTTGGAGGAAATTCAAACGAGCCTGAATCAGCTTCACTATCAAGCAATAAATTTGCAGTCCAAAAGCGATGCGCTGCAAAGTAAGATTAATGATAATCAGGCCAAGCTGAATCAGAAAAAGGCCGAGGTGGAGCAGCGCAAAAAAATCTATAGAAAACGCTTGCGCCAGATTTATATTAATGGCCAAGTCAATTATTTAGATGTGCTGCTTGGCGCCAAGGATTTTGGCGATTTTGCTTCACGCATGTATTTGCTGCAAAAAATAATTAGCAGTGATATCGAAATGCTCACCCAGCTACAAAAGGCTGAGGCCGAAATCAAGAGCCGTCAGGACGAGCTGGGTGCGCAAATGAAGGAAATCAAGACTACGCAGGCCGAGCTAGAGGCTAAGCGAGCTCGCGCGAGAAAACTTAAGGAGCAGCGCTCCTATATGCTGTATAAGGCACAGGAGGAGCAGCAGCGCAGCCAAAACGAGTATGATAGACTTTTGGCGATTAGCGAGAATATTACAGCCATGCTGCGCAATATGGAAAGCGGCGGTGGAGCAATCTCCGGCGGGGGCGGCACAGGACGCTTTATGTGGCCCTGTCGCGGCGAAATCACCTCTTATTTTGGCTGGCGTACCCATCCTATTTTTGGTACAACCAAGTATCACAGCGGCATGGATATTGCTGTTGATTATGGCACGCCGATTTACGCTGCCGATTCCGGCACTGTTATCTATAGCGGCTGGTTGGGTGGTTATGGCTACGCCGTGATGATTGACCATGGCGGTGGCTTAGTAACGCTGTATGGTCATAACCAAGGCCTAAATGTGTACGAGGGACAATATATTACTAAGGGTACCTGTATTGCCTACGCAGGCAGCACGGGCTATTCTACCGGGCCGCACTGCCATTTCGAGGTTCGCTTGCATGGCGAGGTTACGGAGCCCTTGAATTATTTGCCTAATTAAAGTTTTTTGGAGGCGCGTTCATGTTTAATAAAAAAGCTTGGCAGTTGGCTGCCTGCTGTGTGGCCACAGCTTTATTGACCACGGTCACCATAGTGGGTGTGGAAGGCGTACTGCTGCAAAATTTAACGGGCAGCGCCTCGGAATCGGTGCGTTTTTTGCGTACCATGCATCTATTAAAGCGTAATTATAACGGCGACGTGGATACGCATCAGCTCTTTGATGGTGCCATCAAGGGCATGGTGGAATCCGTGGGCGACCCTTATACTGTTTATTTGAACCGCAAGGATTACGAGCAGCTAACTAATATGACCAACGGCACCTTTGGCGGCATCGGTATCGTGTTTGGCAAGCGCGGCGATGACTATGTAGTTATTTCTGCCCTGCCCGATAACCCTGGCGCCTTGGCCGGTATCAAAAGTGGCGATATTATCACTGCTGTGGATGATGTGCCTACCCGCACGCTGAATATGGAGCAGGTGGCGCAAAAAATCCGCGGCCAGCAGGGCACGGAGGTGCTGCTGGAGCTCAAGGGTAAGGATGGCAAGCTGCGCAAGGTACGCGTGATTCGCAAGGAAATCAAGAATCCTTCCGTGGGCGGTCAGTTTGTGCCCAATACGAAGATTGGCTATATTCGCATTGCTGTGTTTAACGAGAGCACGGTGGAGGACTTTACTAAGGAATACCAAAAGCTGGAGGAGCAGGGCATGCAGTCCTTGATTCTGGATTTGCGTGGCAATCCCGGCGGTCTTTTGGATGCGGGCGTGGGTATCGCGCAGCGCTTGGTGCCCAAGGGGCCCATTGTTTCCGTCATTGATAAGGATGGCAATAAATATACGGAAAGCTCGTCCTTAGAAAAGGTAAAGTATCCTTTGGCTGTGTTAGTGGACCATGGCAGTGCCAGCGCTTCGGAGATTGTGGCTGGTGCGATTAAGGATACCAAGGCGGGCAAGCTTTTTGGTGTGAAAACCTTTGGCAAGGGCAGTGTGCAAACAGTGTATCGCTTGGATAGTGCCACCGCGGTAAAAATTACGGTGGCCAAATATTACACTCCCTCCGGCGTATCCATTCACAATGTGGGCATTGAGCCGGACGAGGTGGTGGAGCTGCCCGATACTGCCACTAAGGACGTGCAGCTTGAGGCGGCTATAGAATATCTTAAGCAACAAAAGTGATTTTGTGTTATAATATAAAGCGGTCTAATAATAATGCTAAGACCGCTAATATTTAAAATAATATTTAATTGAGGGGAGTAATTAAAAATGAGAATTGCAATCTACGGTTATGGTAATTTAGGTCGTGGTGTGGAGTCTGCTATTAGACAAAATGCCGATATGGAGCTGGTGGCAGTGTTTACTCGTCGCGACCCCGCTTCCGTGAAGGTAGCAACTGAGGGCGTAAAGGTGTACAACATCGCCGATGCTGAAGCTCACAAGGATGAAATTGATGTGCTGGTGCTGTGCGGTGGCTCTGCTACTGATTTGCCCGAGCAAACCCCGGCCATGGCTAAGCTGTTTAATGTAATCGATAGCTTTGATACTCATGCTCGCATTCCTGAGCATTTTGCTAATGTGGATAAGGTGGCTAAGGAAAATGGCCACATCGCTTTGATTTCCTGTGGTTGGGACCCGGGTATGTTCTCCTTGAATCGTCTGTATGCCAATGCTGTGCTGCCTCAAGGCAAGGATTATACCTTCTGGGGTAAGGGCGTTAGCCAAGGCCATTCCGATGCTATTCGCCGTGTGAAGGGCGTTAAAAACGGCAAGCAATATACCTGCCCGGTAGAAGCAGCACTGGATGCTGTTCGCAGCGGCTCTAATCCGGAGCTGACCACTCGCCAAATGCATACTCGCGTGTGCTATATTGTGCCGGAGGAGGGCGCGGATTTGGCAGCTATCGAGAAGGAAATCAAGGAAATGCCCAACTATTTTGCCGATTATGATACCACTGTTCACTTTATCAGCGAGGAAGAATTTGCTAAGAACCACGCAGGCATTCCCCATGGTGGTTTTGTAATGCGCAGTGGTGTGACAGGCTTTAATGGCGAAAACAAGCATATTATTGAATATAACCTGAAGCTGGATTCCAATCCGGAATTTACTTCTTCTGTGCTGTGCGCATTTGCTCGCGCCATCAATCGCTTGCACCAAGAGGGCGTAAACGGCTGCAAGACTGTTTTTGATATTGCACCGGCTTATTTATCTCCTCTTTCTGGTGAAGAGCTGCGCGCTCATATGCTGTAAGCAAGCTTGCTTAGAGAATTGGTGGCTAGTTAAGCATCTTAATGAGGTGAAAAAATGTTATTTGTTTGCTACGATAAATGCGGCACCTGTAAAAAGGCCGAAAAATATTTGCTGAACAAGGGCTATACCTTGGAAAAGCGCGATATCAAAAGCAACAAGCCTTCTCTAGAGGAGCTCACCGCCTGGTACAAGGCCAGCGGCCTGCCCTTAAAGCGTTTTTATAACACCAGCGGCAAGCTTTATAAGGAGCTGAATTTAAAGGATAAAATTCCTACCATGACCGAAGAGGAGCAGCTCGCACTGCTCGCTTCCGACGGCATGCTAGTAAAGCGACCCATCCTTGTCAACGGTAACGACGTTCTCATCGGCTTTAAGCTGGCTGAGTACGAGGAGAAAGGGCTGTAAGAAGAGAATACAATATCTAACATATGGTATATTAGTAAAAAAACACCTGCTACGGCAGGTGTTTTTTTGAACACTCCACCAAAGTGTGTGGTGTGGTCGGCCCTCCAACATTGGTGTGGTGAAA
>USBV01000060.1 GCA_900553055.1 uncultured Phascolarctobacterium sp. | reverse complement strand
TTTCGGATGCATGCACCTGCCATTCGGTGCCGGTGATTTCCACAGTATCGCCAAAATGAGGCACATAGGTAGCGGTGCCGAGGCGACGGCCTAGCTCATCAGACAAAGCCAAGGAAGCATCGATTTCGCCATGGGTTACAAAGAACGCCTTGGGACTGGTGGGCATAGCGCTATACCAAGCCATAAGCTGCTCCTTGTCCGCATGGGCGGAGAAGCCCTTCATATTGTAAATTTTAGCGCAGACGCTGATGGTCTCACCCATAATCTTCACTTTTTTCGCACCATCAATAATCTGTCGCCCCAGGGAGCCCTCTGCCTGGAAGCCAGCGAAAACCACGCTGCATTCCTTGCGCCATAGATTGTGCTTTAAATGATGTAAAATACGGCCCGCATCGGCCATGCCGCTAGCAGAGAGGATAATCTTGGGACCGGGAGTGTCGTTAATGGCCATGGATTCCTGGGCGGTGGCGGTAAAGCGCAGGTTGTGCATGGCAACCAGGCGGCGTCCCTGCATCTCGTAGAGTGCCCTCGCCTCCTCGTCATATTCTTCTGGATTAGTTAAGGTGATGGCAGTGGCACGATTGGCCATGGGGCTATCCACATAAATAGGTACCTCTGGCATCTTGCCCTCGCTAATAAGCTTTTGGAAATAATAGAGCAGCACTTGGGTACGACCAACAGCGAAGGCCGGGATAATCACGTTACCGCCCCGCTCCACCGTGTCGTTAACGATATTGGCCAGCTCGCCCTCTTTATCATAGGCCTCGTGCACACGGTTGCCATAGGTTGATTCGGTTACAACGAAATCTGCTGGTGGCAGCTTGGAGGGGTCATCAATAATGGGCTGGTTGGGCTGGCCAATATCACCGGTGAAAATGAGGCGAGTTTGCTTTTCGCCCTCAGTAACGGTCATTTCAATAAAGGAGGAGCCTAAAATATGCCCTGCGACACGCAAAATAACGCGTACACCGGTGATAACAGTAAATTCTTTGCCGAATTCCTTTACTCTAAAGAGCTTTAAGGCTCTATTGGCATCATCAATGGTGAACAGTGGCTCCACAAATTTTTTGCCGGCACGCATGCCCTTGCGGTTAGCAAACTCGGCATCACTTTCTTGAATATGAGCGCTATCCGGCAAGAGAATGCTGCACAGCTCTTCGGTCGATTTGGTGCAGTAGATGGGGCCGCTGAAGCCTTCCTTGACAAGCTTGGGCAAGAGGCCGCTGTGGTCTACATGGGCGTGCGTGAGCACGACGGCGTCGATGTCGCCAGGGTTGAAAAGAAACTCTTTTTCATTGAATGCTTTGACCAGCTTGGAGCCTTGGAACATGCCGCAGTCCACCAGCATTTTCTTTTCGCCTACTTCAATCAGATAGCAGGAGCCGGTTACGGTGCGCGCAGCGCCTAAAAAGGTAATTTTCATGGATATGCCTCCTTTGAGTGACTATTTTTACGAATACTCTTAATCTATTTTATTCTACGCTATGCAGAAAAATCCTTTTTATGATCTTTTAATATTAATATCAAATGCACTTCTTTGTCTGGGCAAAGAAGTGCCAAGAAACCCACCAGCATTGCATGCTGGACCGCTCCGCTTTTTACCCTCAAGGGGTACAATGTGCCTCGCCGCAAAAAGCTTGGCAAAAAAGGCTTTACCATATGCTCGCTTCGCGGTGTAAGAATCACTTTTCCCTACTAGCCAATGGTTACAGAGACTTAAATAAGGTAATTGAGCAATTAGTAAATCTGAAGCGAACATTGAGAATTTTAGCGAATGAGTGGCCGGAACAATGGACTCAAGGGTTCGAAAACCTTTATTGTTCTGCGAGACAAATAGTACCCCGCAGAGTTCTTATTGTTCCCCACGAAATGAGCGTATGAAAAGTCACCGCGAACATGCTGATTGCTTATTACGAATTTCAATCATCCTTCTATAAGAAAATCATCAGTTGACAAACCAAAAAAAGATTATACCCATAAATATTATTAAAAAACTGGCCATGAATGCTCACAGCCAGTAAATCATTAAAAATACTCATTTATGAAATTACGCTGCTTGGGAAAAAGGCTGTCCAACAGCTCCAGCTTATCCTCCGCCCCGGTCTTCACCCGAATACGTCCTGCTTCGTAAAGCTCTGTAGCACTAAAGGCCCCAAAATACAGCTGGGTAAAGGCACCCATATCCATAACTACTTCCTCTTGCTCAATCGTAGTCTTAACCTCAATAGAGCCAGCTTCTACATACAGCTTCAGCAGATGATTATTCCTATCAATCACCTTATCCGTCAAGAGCAGCACCACACTGCCGGCCTGCGCCCCTTCCGGCACCACCACCTGCGCCAGCGCCTTGCGCGCGTCCAAACAGCGAGCCATCATAAAAGGACGCAGCTGAGGTGACAGGGCTTGGTCAGCAAAACCTAAATACGTCTTATCCCAAGCTGGTGCTAGCCAAGAAAAATCTGTAGCGGAGCTTTGGTGCATGGCTGCATATTGCAGCAAACGATTGCGGGCATCTGCCCCATCTGTCAAAAGCTCGTGGACAGTAAAGCAGCCCTCGCTAAGATAATAGAACATATACCCGCAGGCCTCACCTGCTCGATAGACTACAGCACACTGCATTCCCTCTAAGCCATGCACTGTTAAGAGCTTTTGCCACTGGAAGTCGGTGCGCATAGGCACGCCATTGTAATTTGATGTCAGTTTGGCGTATAGCGGTGCCAAAAGCTCCTTGCTGAGTTCCACCCGCTCCACTGCCAACTCCTTGCCCTTGGCCTTGGCCAGCTCCCGGCCCACATCTGCCAGCTTCATTTTATATTGCAAGCCATAGTAGCAATAAGCAAATTCATATGGCAAATAGATACCTGCGTAAATCGGCATCAATGTGGCAAAGGTAAAGCCTTCAGAGCGCAACACATCAAAGGTTGTCGTCAAAAGCGGTCCAAAGGCGTGCTGTCCCCGTGCCTCCGGTGCAGTAGCCACACCCACTAAGTAGGGCGTCAGCTGCTCCTCGCCACGAATACGTAGCATATAGGGATTCACATGCACCATGGTGCGCAGCTTTTCACGTTGCTTGCCCTCAGCATCCTCGGGACCAAACTTTTCAAAACCTCCAATTACCATATTATTCTTGCCAACATATTCATTAAAGTAATACTGGAAAAATGGCTCCTGACGCTTTTCAAAGCAGTAATCCCACAGCTCCTCCACTTGGGGCATGCGCTCAGCGTTAACCACACGATAAATCATGCTTCACCTCATTTAAAAAAGACATTATATTTCTTCACCATAAACTCAGGATGCAGCGCTTCTTTAGCGCTGCGCAAGCCCGGAATACCCATATCCTCCTCGCGGTTGAGATAAATGACATCATCCCAGGCATGAGCGGCGAACTCCTTAGTAATAGCGGTATACAGGCCACGCACATTGTGGTCCGCCTTCTCCACATGCAGCACCGCTGTATCCTCATTAATCTTTTTACCAAAGCTAAAGGCTTGGATTTTGCCATCAAAGCGAATTGCTCCACCGCGTAGCTCCAACTGCTCAAAGCTCAGAAAGGCCTGCTGGATAGCATACAGCTCGCACTCCAGGCTCGGGTCCTCCGCCTTATGCTCGTTGCACCATTTTTCACCAAATTCCAGGCATTCGCGCATATTGGCGAAGGTGATGGGCTCATAGGTAAAATCTGGATGCGCCTTGCAAAAAGCGTTATAATGATTCTTTTGCCCATGTAGCTTGCGACCACCCATAGTGGCCAGCTTTTCGCGCAGATAAACATAATCCCAGTTATCCCTATCCTCAATATATTCCAGACCGGGCATAACCTTTTCAAAGCGTTCCTTGGTAAAATCATAAATACCATGCATCTCAAAAGGACCGCCATTGCTTTCGCGAATCTCTTCAATTAAACGTGGCAAATCCTCATCCTTGCCACCGAAGGGCTGCAAATAAAAGTCCACGCCACCGCGGCGCACCTTATAAAGCAAAAAATCATGCGCTAAGCACCAATAAATATGATAGCAATCGCGCCACACGTAGTTGTTAGAAAAGGCGCATTCGCTGCCTCGTTGGTGACTTTTAGATATATAGCTTTCAAACAATGGCTTTTGAGCCAAAGTAACCTTTTGGAATTCTAAAATTTTGATGACCCCCTCGTCAATCTCTACTATTCCCATATATATTATACCAATTACTAGGTTTTGTAAACTAGAAAATTGCCACTATTAACAACTTCTTCACAAAAAAGAAAAGCGCCCGCCCAGCAGACGCTCTTCGCCTAAGATTATACATTGCGCAAGCGCCTTAATAACGCCTTAGCCAGCGCAATGCCAGCAATGCCAGTTACAAGCTGGGGCACGCTCATAGCGAATAACAGCATTCTGCGCACATTTAGCTGCTCCAAAGCCAGCAGCTCTAGCACCAGCCAAGCTCCTGCTAGCATCAGCACCGCCTTTACCAGCGGTGGCAGCAGTAAGTACAGCCATTTTTTGTTCAGCAATGTGGCTAACGCCAGCACAAAAACAGTATTGCCCAGCCATACCACAGGTAATAAAAGAGGTACAGCTAATTGTCCCTGCAAATAAGCAGTCACAGGCAGCAAAGCCCCTAAAAGTAAGGCCGTGCTCCTGCCGTTTAGCTGCAGGGTCAGCGTAAGCATCATATGCACCAGCGTACCAATCATGAAGGTCGATACAGGCAGGGGCAGGGGTACTACTAAGCGCAGTCCCTGTAGCGCCAATGCCAAAGCAATGAGCAGCGCACCCCGCGCCAGTTGGCGATTATGCATGCTTTGCAGGGCATTCCTTAGCCACAAAAGCAGCATAAGCCTCCTGCAGCTTGGGCACCAACTCGCCCACCTTGCCACCATTGACAAAGCCACGGTCGATTTTAGTCACGGGCATGAATTCGCAGCGAGGACCGCACAGAAATGCTTCATCAGCTTTCAGCGCAAATTCCTTATCGAAGGGACGCTCAATGATTTGCAAATCCATATCCTTGGACAGGCGCTCCATCAAAAGACGACGCACTACATTTTTATGAATAAAGTTGTTTTCCGGATGAGTCCAGAGAATGCCATCTTTATAGATGAAGAAGCTTGCTTCGGTAGATTCGGTAATCTTGCCATCGCGCACAAAAATCGCATCAAAAGCACGGCTGATGGTGGCCTTTTGCTTAGCTAAAACCTCGGGCAAACGGTTCAAGGTATTCACATCGCAGCGGCTCCAGCGCTCATCCTTTTCGGTAATCACATTAACACCCTTAGCACGCTTTTCGGCCAGCGCCTCGCGGTCCACCGGCACAGCAAACATGGTCAGGCGGGGCACGGAGGGCTCAGGATAAGCCAACCCATAGGGAGCACTACCACGAGTGATTTGAGTATAGATTTCGCAATTTTCGAGACCGGTTGCAGCAATCAAATTCTCGTGGAACTCCACCAGTTCTTCAATCATATAAACACCGGGAATTTTTGCGGAAATAACAGAATCAAAGAGATTGTTCATCAGCGGCAGCAGCGCAAAGCAGCGGCCATTATACACGGGCACCAGCTCGAAAACACCATCGCCAAAATTGTGGCCACGGTCATTAACATCTACAAAGGCTTCCTCCATGGGCATAATTTCGCCATCAATCAAAACCAGGTTCTCGTTCATGCTTATTCCTCCATTACATTTATGTATAAGTATTATATTTCACCAAATAATCACATCCGCAGCGAATTTTATAGTATAATTTAAGAAGCGATGTGACAATAGTATTATTATACACCATGTTGCGCACTTTGGCAAAGCATGCTAATGGAAAACTACTAATTTATCGATGAGGAGTTTATGAATGAGCCATTTACCCACAATTATTACCGACCTGGCCATGATTCTTTTGGTTGCAGGCGTAACGACAATTCTTTTTAAAAAGATTAATCAGCCTCTGGTTTTGGGCTATCTTATCGCCGGCTTTATCACAGGCCCCAATTTTTCCTTTTTCCCCACCATTACGGACAAAGTCAATGTCCAGTCCTGGTCGGAGATAGGCGTTATCTTTTTGCTCTTTGCCTTAGGGTTGGAGTTTAGCTTTTACAAGCTGAAGAAGGTGGGCAGCACCGCCTTTGTCTCCACCGCCGTCATCATCTGCAGTATGCTCTTCGTGGGCTACGGCGTAGGCCAGCTCTTAGGCTGGAGCCATATGGATAGCATTTTTCTTGGTGGCATGCTTTCGATGAGCTCCACAGCGATTATCATCAAGGCCTTTGACGATTTACAGCTGCGCGCAAAAAGCTTCACCGAGGTTGTTTTTGGTGTGCTTATTGTAGAGGATATCGCAGGCATCGCAATGATGGTTATTTTGTCGACAATTGCGGTGGCTACGAGCGGTATTTCCACTACAGAGCTAGCGCTTAGCGTTGGTCGCTTAGTATTCTTTTTAGTGCTGTGGTTCGTGGCCGGCATGTATTTAATACCGACATTTTTCAAGAAAGCGCAAAGCTTGATGACCGACGAAACACTTGTGGTTGTATCCATTGGCCTATGCTTGGGCATGGTCTTTTTAGCTACGCATTTGGGTTTTTCCAGTGCCCTGGGTGCCTTCATCATGGGCTCCCTCATTGCCGAAGCACCCAATGCTGAGCATATCGAGCATCTTGTGTCTCCTATTAAAGACCTTTTTGGCGCTGTCTTTTTCGTATCCGTGGGCATGATGGTTAGCCCCGCCTTGCTGGCAGATTATGCCATACCTGTGGCTGTTTTAGTGGCTACTACAATTCTGGGCCAGCTCTTCTTTTCCACCTGTGGCGTGCTGGCAGCCGGTCAAAAGCTGCACACCGCCGTGCTCTGCGGCTTTTCGCTCACGCAAATAGGCGAATTCTCCTTCATTCTGGCCACCTTGGGCATGAATCTTGGTGTAACAAGCGACTTTTTATATCCCATTATCGTAGCCGTTTCCGTTATTACTACCTTTACTACGCCCTTTTTTATCAACGCTGCCGAGCCCGCTTATGCTAAGCTGGTAAAAATATTGCCACAACACTTTTTGGCCTGGTTGGAGCGCTACACCGACAATAATGATATCAAGGGTGACCAGGATTGGAAAAACCTGCTGACCGATTATGTGCTGCATATGGTCATTTATGCAACACTACTTTTCGCCATTATGCTGGGTTCCAGTCTCTATTTGCTGCCCTATCTACAGGACAATTTGCAGCTGCCTTATGCTAATTTTATTGCTGCCGCTGCTACCTTTCTTGTAATGGCTCCCCTACTCAGAGCCATCCTAGTAAATCGAGCCGGTAGTGCTGAACTCTTCTCCATTCTTTGGTTTAAACGTCGTGCCAACCATCTTCCCTTAATGATTCTCATTTTGGGTAAAGTACTTTTAGCCTCTTGCTCCCTTTATTTCATCTTCAACGATTTAATGGGTATCCACGGAATACTGGCCTTCGGAGCAATTATTGTAGCTGTTTATTTTATCGCCTCCAGCGACTGGCTGATGGGCGAATATTTGCGCATTGAGTCACGCTTTCTGGTTAATTTGAACGAAAAACATATGCGCAAGCACCGTGAAGCACAAGGTCGCGAGCAGGGCCATTGGTTTGACGAGGAGCTTTATCTTGCCTATTACAAGGTGGCTGATAATTCGCCCATTATTGGCAAAACCATGAAGCAGCTGGCCGTTCGTCAATACTACGGCTGTAATGTGCTGCAAATACGCACGCCCCAAGCCACCATTGATATGCCCGGTGGCGAAGTTATGGTGACCAAGGGAGCCAATCTTTTGCTCATTGGCAGTGCAAGCCAGCTCAAGATTATGGATGCAGCCATTATCCAACGTCATTTAGAGCTACATCGCCTCTGGGGACCAGTAACCATGCGCCAATTCATGCTGGAGGACCATGCCTATGCACCGGAGCAGCAATTTCTGTCCTTAGCTATCACCATTGATAAGCATTCACCCATTCTTGGCACCTCCTTAAAAGCTGCCGATCTACGCCAAAAATGGAGCTGCTTAGTTATCGGTCTCGAGCGCGGCGCCTTTACAATTACCAACCCCAATGTCTCCTTGGTCTTTGAAGAGAACGATTTGCTATGGGTATTAGGTAAGCAAAAGATGATGAACACGCTGATTAGAGAGGAGATTCTTTAAGATTTACTAACCCCTCCACACTTCATTCTTTACTTTATTATCCCCTCTTTACGCAAGTTCTTAATGCTATCGCTCATCGTCACCATACCATTGCGCGCACCCGTCTGCAAATAGCTTTGTAGCTGATGCGTTTGCCCCTCACGAATAAGATGCCGCACCGCATCCGTTGCTATGAGCACCTCAAAGGCTGCCACCCTGCCTCGGCCGTCAGCCCTTGCCAGCAGCCTCTGGCTGGCCACCACAGCCAAGCTTTCGGCCAGCTGGCTACGCACCAGCTGCTGATTTTGCTGCAGCCCATCCAAAATGCGATTAACGCTAGTCGTCACATCCTGCGTATGCAGTGTAGCTAACACTAAATGCCCTGTCTCTGCTGCGCTTAAAGCGATGGACATTGTTTCACTATCGCGCAGCTCACCTACAAGAATAACATCCGGGTCCTCCCTGAGAGCGGCCCGCAGCCCTCGAGCAAAGCTCGTCGTATCCCGCCCTATTTCCCGCTGGTGAATCAAGGATTTGCCAGCGGGATATTCATATTCTATGGGGTCCTCTAACGTCACGATATGCATGGACTTAGTGGCATTAATGCGCTGCACTAAAGCGGCCAGCGTTGTAGTTTTGCCACTGCCCGTGGGACCAACAATTAAAACCAAGCCTTGCCTTAGCTCCGTTACTGCTTGCAGGGCAGGTGGCAGCCCCAATGCCTCACACTCAGGCACAGCGCTATTCAAAAGCCTTATCGCCATGGCATACTGCTCCTTTTGGCGATAGATGTTAAGTCGATAGCGTTCACTGCCCCAGCTCCAGGCGCAGTCCACCTCACCCCGCCGTTCCAGCTGCTGCCTTGTGTAATCCGGCAGCTGCGCAACAAATTCTGCCAGCTGTGCGGCTGCGAGAGGCGGCTTAGCCAAAGGC
>USBV01000059.1 GCA_900553055.1 uncultured Phascolarctobacterium sp. | reverse complement strand
CAGGCAGAGCGCTGCAGCCCAGGTGCAGCACCAGCTGATGCGCCGCAGGGCCAACACGTTGGCAGGGGTAAACACCTCTTCTTTTTCAATGCGCGCCAAAAACATTTACAGGTTATACAGCATCCACAGGGCCAGCGCGGCGCTGCAATAGCCCAGCCCCAGCAAAAAATACCCCAGCTTTGGCCCATGCACCAGCTGCAGCGCGTGCACCGCCAAAACCCAGCTGACGATGCGCGGCCCGCACAGCACCATCACCACGCACCCCATGGCCGCCGCCAGGGTGGCGAACTTGGTCAGCATAATGCTTTTGTGGTCGTTCCAGCCAAAAAAGTTTTCTGGTAATTGACGCATTGGTCATTCCCCCTGATGTTTTATGGTATATCCGATGCTGTTATCATAGCATACATCGCATCGTTTTGCAATACATTTTTATTGTTTTTCAATATATTTATTCTGTTTTGCAATGCGTTTATGCTTCAGGTTCCTGCACCAGCTGCCCTGCGGCAGATTTTCTGGCTGAAAATGCGGCAAAAAGCTTGACTTTTTCTCCCATACCTGTTACAATATTTAAGCTGTAACAGGCAAATTGAGTATTTGTGCCCGTAGCTCAGTTGGTAGAGCACCTGACTTTTAATCAGGGTGTCCGGGGTTCGAATCCCCGGTGAATCACCAACGCAAATACACCGTCCGTAGGAATACGGACGGTTTTTGTTTTATGTGCTTATCCTTTGATGACCAGCGCTTGCAGCAGCAAATCCTCGCTAGCATTTTCGGGATTACCAATGGCATGACCTTCACCATTGGGGCAATGCACCCTGTCGCCGACATGTAGCGTCATGGGAGTGCCATTGTCATTGTATTCGGCAGTGCCTTGTAAAACAACAATAGTTTCGCTGTTACCGGTGTGTACATGATAGCCCAAGCTGCAGCCTGGCTTTAGTGTTACCCTGGCATACATAACAACTGTGTCATTTAACATACCTTCATCGATATAATGCTCAATAATTACATCGCCATTGCCGCCAAAGCGGTTGCAGCTGATGTCAGTTTTCATATTTTGCAATAGCATGCAAAAGCCTCCTTTATTTTTGTTCTTATTATACTACTATTTATACTATGGTGCTTGGAAAAAACAGAAAAAACAAGCTTGGACTGCTCTTATCTATGTATACATTATATCTTGCTTTTGTAGCTTGCTTTTTTGACAAAAATATAGTAAAGTAATACCAATTAAAAAGGATGATTCCAATAAGGGAAAGGTGTGTGTAATATGAAAAAGTATTTGAAATTGGCTTTGTGCTGCATGATGGTTGCAGCAATGGCAATTATGGCTGGCTGCGGCGGCAGCAGCGAGAAAAAGGCTGAAGCTCCGAAGAAGGTTTTGAAGGTTGGTATGGAATGCGCATATGCTCCCTACAACTGGTCCCAAACCTCTGCTGAAGGTGGCGCAGTTAAAATTGCCGGCTCCAACGAATATGCTTATGGCTATGACGTTATCATCGCAAAAAAATTGGCTGACTCCATGGGCGCAACCCTGGAAGTACACAAAATTGAATGGGATGGTCTGCCCCCTGCAGTTGTATCCGGCAAAATCGATGCTGCTATCGCTGGTATGTCCATCACCTCTAAACGTAAAGAAACTGTTGACTTCACCAAGCCCTACTACTATGCAACCGTAGTAGCTCTGGTTAAGAAGGATTCTGCTCAAGCTAAGGCTAAGAGTGTTGCTGACCTCAAAGGCTCTGTTGCAACCTCCCAGCTGAATACCATTTGGTATGACCAAATCGACCAAGTTCCCGATGTTAAAAAGCTGCCTGCTATTGACACCGTTCCTGGCATGATTGTAGCTTTGAAATCTGGCAAATGCAACCTGATCGTAACCGACATTCCGACTGCTAAAGCTGCTGCTTTTGCTAACCACGAGCTGGTAATGGTTGAATTCCCCGAAGGCAAAGGTTTCAAAACCTCTCGTGAGGACGTAGAAATTGGTATCGCTGTTAAGAAGGGCAACAAAGAATTGACCGACGCTATGAACAAGGTTCTGGGCAGCATGACCGAAGCTGACTTCAACAAAATTATGGACGAAGCTATTAAAAAACAACCTTTGGCAAAATAACAAGCTAAAAGTGGGGGCGGCAAGTTTGTCGCCCCTTTTTGTCTAGTGTTTAAGGATTATTAAGGTGGTGTAATTAATGCCAACAACATTTTTTGGCTGGGTACTCTTCCTCATGGATAAATATGGCTCCGTGCTCGTCAAGGGTGCCGGTGTAACGCTAATGCTGGCTGTGGTGGGCACCTTCATCGGCTGCCTGATTGGCCTCGTGGTAGGCGTTATCCAAACCATTCCCATGGAGGATAATGATAGTGCGGCCAAGAAGTTTGCCGTGCGCTGCTTGCAGCGTTTGCTGGATGCCTATGTAGAGGTTTTCCGCGGTACTCCTATGATTGTACAGGCCATGGTAGTGTATTATGGTGCCATGAGCGTATTTGATATTGATATGAGCCCCATGTTTGCAGGCTTCTTCGTTGTTTCCATTAACACGGGCGCCTACATGGCCGAAACCGTGCGCGGTGGCATCGAATCCGTGGACCCGGGCCAAAAGGAAGCAGCCATTGCCATTGGTATGGACCATTTCCAAACCATGCGCTGCGTAATTTTGCCCCAAGCCTTGCGCAATGTAATGCCGCAGCTGGGTAATAACCTGATTATCAATATCAAGGATACCTCCGTTTTGAACGTAATTTCCGTAACCGAGCTGTATTTTGCTTCTAAATCTGCAGCCGGTGTGTACTACAAGTATTTCGAGATTTTCTTCCTCACCTGCGTGATTTATTTTATCATGACCTTCACCGCTTCCCGCCTGCTGCGTTGGGCAGAAAGCAAGATGGATGGTCCAAAGGATTATCAGCTGGTGACCTATGACCCCATGATGGACCCCTGTGGCGCGGTGCCCCTGCCCACGAAAAAGCAGAAAGGACGGTATTAATTTATGGAAAAGGAATTAATTGTTTCTGTCTGCGATTTGCAAAAGTCCTTTGGTGAGCGCGAAATTTTAAAGGGAATTAGCTTTGATATTCATCGTGGTGATGTAACCTGCATCATCGGTCCTTCCGGTAGCGGCAAATCCACCCTTATTCGCTGCGTTAACTTTTTGGAGCATCCCACAGGCGGACACATTGAGTACCGCGGCACGGATGTTATGCAGGCCTTCAAAAAGCTACCTCTCTATCGCACTAAAGTAGGCATGGTGTTTCAATCCTTTAACCTGTTTAACAATATGACGGTTTTAGAAAACTGCATGGTTGGTCAGGTTAAGGTTTTGGGCAAGAATAAGGAGGAGGCCAAGGCGACTGCTTTGAAATACCTTAAGCACGTTGGCATGGATAGCTATGTGAACGCCAAGCCCCATCAGCTGAGCGGTGGCCAAAAGCAACGTGTGGCGATTGCGCGTGCGTTGGCGCTGGAGCCGGAGGTGCTGCTCATGGACGAGCCCACCAGTGCGCTGGATCCGGAAATGGTGGGCGAGGTTTTGCGCGTTATTCGCGATTTGGCCAAAGAAGGCTTCACGATGGTGATTGTAACCCACGAAATGGCCTTCGCTAGGGATGTTTCCAACCGCGTTATCTTTATCGACCAAGGCGTGATTGCGGAGGAAGGCGAGCCTAAAGAGCTCTTTAGCAATCCTAAAAATCAAAGAACCCGTGACTTTTTGTCCCGTTTCCAAAATAATTAAAAATGCGATTTTAGGCACCCTTTTCTGCTACGGTGGAAAAGGGTGTTTTTTTCGCATTTTTCTATTCTAAGAACAGGAAAAAGTAAACACTCGGCGAAATATATAAACAGGATAAGTTTTGTTATGACGGGAGATGGAAATATGCGCACCTTACGTAATGTGTTGTTTTTAGTATTCCTGCTGCTGTGCCAGTCCGCTTGGGCGGCTAAGGGTACACTCTTATTCGTTCCCTTGGATAATAGACCGGTGTGCCTTGATTATACAGTACAAACACTTGAAGCTGCGGGCTGGGAGGTAAGAACTCCGCCCCGTGAGTTCATTGCTAACGAAACCAATATGGGTGAGCCCGAAAAAATGATGACTTGGCTGGAGCAAAATGCTCCTGAAGCTATTGGCATCGTGGCTTCCAGCGATGCGCTGATTTATGGTGGCTTGGTGGCTAGCCGTACTCACGAAATTCCGTTGGAGACCTTGCAGGCACGGGCGCAAAGATTGCTTGCTTTTCGCCAAGAATATGGCGGGCAAAAGCATGTCTATTTGTTTACTACTATTATGCGCTCTCCTAAGGCTAGCAGTGCGCCGGTGGAGCCTGCGTATTATAAGGAATGGGGACCAAAGCTGTTCCGCTTGGGCGCCTTGGAGGACAAGCGGGAGCTGAAGCTTTTAAAGCGCAAGGAGACCAAGGAGCTGGCCACGCTGCGCGCAGCAATTCCTCAAGAGATTCTAGACGATTTATACACGCGTCGCGCTCATAATATCATGACCACAGAGCTGCTTTTGCACGGTGTGGAAAGCGGCGATTTTGATTATCTTTTGATTGGTCGCGATGATACAGCGACGTTTTCGCAAGCGCATCGCGAAGCACGCAGCATGGAAATTTTGGTTAGCGAGTTGCCCAAGGAGCGCATTCGCTTCTTCGCCGGGGCGGACCAATTGGGCCTTGTTTTGCTCACACGCGCTGCCAAACGCTTGCAGTACGAGCTGCCCCTGGTGAATGTAACCTATGCCGCTGGTACAGCTGGTCAAACTGTGCCCTCCTATGAGGATGATACGGTAGCCGAAAGTGCTAAGCAGCATATTTATGCAGCAGGGGCGTTCCCTGTGCGCCTGCGCAAGCATGCTGATTTGGTGCTGGCAGTGAACACACCTAAAAATGGCAAAACTCTGGAAGCAAGCAATGCTTTGAATAATTACAAGGTGCCAGCCGAAACGAAAAACTTCGTTAGCAAGGTGGCGCGCTTGAGCGAGCATTATCCCGTGGCGCTGGCCGACGTGAAGTTTGGCAATGGCGCGGATAATGCTTTGGTGAAAACGCTGTTTGACAAGGGCGTAGCCTATAAGCTGGCGGCCTATGGCGGCTGGAATACAGCGGGTAACAGCTTAGGCTTTGCGTTGGCGCAGGGCTTAATGAGCACTGAATGTTCGCCAACGGCGCAAAGGCAGCTTTTGGACGAGCGTTATCTGGACGACTGGGCTTATCAGGCTAACGTGCGCATGCAAGCCTATACACAGCTGATTTGGCCGAATTATTGGCCTAACAGCGGCCTGAAGGGTGAGCAGCTGGCGCAGGCGGAAGCATTTATTGCCCGGGAAATAGTCAAGACTGCGGAGCCTTATTTGGGACAAGCAGTGCATGCATATAGCTACACTTTACCGTGGAAGCGCATGTTTGAGGTGCAAATCAGTAAGAAATAAGTGTGAGGTAGAAAATTTTTGATATGAAAGAAGCAATTTGTGTGCGCGCAGCAATGCCGCAGGATGCGGAGCAGCTGCTGGAAATTTATACTCCCTTTGTAATTAGTAAGGATTGCAGCTTGAGCAATGTGTCCTTTGAATTGACCGCGCCGGATGTAGAAGAATTTCGTCAACGCATTAAGGATATTTCTAAGCAATTTCCCTACTTGGTGGGTGAAAAGGATGGGCAAATTCTAGGCTACGTTTATTGCCATCCCTATCGGGAGCGCTTGGCCTACCAATGGTCGGTGGAGGTGACCATTTATTTAGCGCCTGCCGGACAGGGAAAGGGCTTAGGTCGCGTACTCTATGAGGCCATGGAGGAAATCCTGCGCCTGCAAGGAATCACTATGCTCTATTCCTGCATCACCTTGGGCAACGAGCACAGCATCAAGATGCACGAGGCCTTGGGCTACCGCTTGATTGGCACTTTTTCTAAATCTGGCTGTAAAAATGGGCAGTGGTTGGACACGGTGTGGCTGGAAAAGCAGCTGCAACCCTGCCCCAAGCAGCCTGATAAGATCAAGAGCTGGCGGGAGCTGGACCCCGATGCTGTGGCTGCAGTGCTTACGGAAGCTACTGCCAAGCTGCAATGTCTTAAGCTTTAGTCGTGAGGTGTAAGCCTCAAGGAGGAAATAGTCTATGGATCTAAAACATTATCAAGAAAAGCATAAGCCTAGTAGTCGGGCCGAGGAAATACTGCGTTATATCGGTCCCGGGCTTTTGATTACCGTGGGCTTTATTGACCCTGGTAACTGGGCATCAAATTTGGCTGCAGGTGCTGATTATGGCTATTTATTGCTGTGGATGGTGACGCTATCTACGATTATGCTGATTTTGCTGCAGCATAACGCAGCGCATTTAGGCATTGCCTCCGGCCTGTGCTTGTCCGAGGCAGCGACTAAATACCTGCCCCGCTATGTGAGCGTACCCATTTTGGCATCGGCGGTTATGGCGTCGGTAGCGACCTCGCTGGCGGAGATTTTGGGCGGCGCCATTGCCTTGGAGCTGCTTTTTGGCATTCCGCTGTGGCTGGGCAGCATTATGATGGCGGCGCTGTGCTCGTGGCTGTTGCGCTCCAACTCCTATAGCAAGCTGGAAAAGATAATTATCGGCTTTGTGTCGATTATCGGCCTCTCCTTTTTGGCTGAAATTATAATGGTGCCCCTTGATTGGGGGGCAGCAGCCAAGGGCTGGGTAACGCCGAGCATCCCCAAGGGCTCGCTTTTAGTAATCATGAGCGTGTTGGGTGCAGTAGTAATGCCCCACAACCTCTTTTTGCATTCCGAGGTCATCCAAAGCCGGCACTGGAATTTGGAGGATGAGGCGGTTATCAAGCGCCAGCTGAACTTTGAATTTTTGGATACGCTGCTTTCCATGAGCATTGGCTGGGCGATTAACAGCGCCATGATTTTGGTGGCTGCGGCAGTATTCTTCGCCAATAATGTGAAGGTGGATGATTTGGCGCAGGCAGTGGATTTGCTCAAGCCCTTATTAGGCAATAGTGCGGCTGTTTTGTTTGCCATTGCGTTGCTCTTTGCGGGCATATCCTCAACTGCTACGGCGGGCATGGCTGGTGCCACCGTCTACGCGGGCATTTTTGGCGAGGGCTACGATGTGCAGGACCCTCACTCCTGGCACGGCGTGCTACTCACCTATTGGCTTGCTGTGCTCATCATCCTCTTTATCGATGATCCCTTTAGTGGACTTATCTATTCGCAAATGGCGCTCAGCATTCAGCTACCATGGACGATTGGCCTGTTGATTTATTTGACCTCGTCCAAAAGGGTGATGGGTAAATTTGCCAATACTATGCGCATGAAGATTATTTTGAGCGGCATTGGTGCGATTGTAATCGTCCTCAATATTATGCTGCTCCTTGAATCCTTTGGCATTATGACCTTTTAAACAACAAATAAAAAAAGCAGAACCTGCTCCCTCGGAGTTGGTTCTGCTCTGATTTTTGTGGCGGAGATGGTGGGATTCGAACCCACGGGCCCGGTTAAGGGCTGACCCGATTTCGAGTCGGGCGCGTTATGACCGCTTCGCTACATCTCCTTATACTACCACGAATGCGTTATAAGCACTGTTATGCTTCGTTGTAGCTCGTTTGCTTGCTCGACGTACAAAAAGTACGCCATCGCTGCACAAACTTCACTACGCCTCGCCTTCTAGCACTTCTAACCCATTCTTACTTATGGATAAGAGAATTCTAATGTGTCCTTACTATGGATATATATTATATATGATTTTGCTAATGTTGGCAATATGGTATGTGCTTGCCTTGTTGTTTTTGTAACCTTTTTATCACTCTTTAACTGCAAAGCCTAGTGAAATAGTAAAATATTGTAATTTGTTTGCAAAAGAGGCTTGAAGCTGTTAAAATAACCTGTAAAACATCTAAAAATTGGGGAGTGTAGTAAAGTGAAGACCACAAAAATTATAGATATTTTAAAGACTGATAAAGTGAGCATTTCCTGCGAGCTCTTCCCGCCGAAGCAGGGCACGGAGCTGCAAAATAGCTTAGAAATCGTGAATAAGATTGCGCAGGTGCATCCGTCCTACATGAGCGTTACCTATGGCGCGGGCGGCAGCACCGTTGGCTATTCCGCAGCCTTGGCTAAGCAGGTGCAGGACAACGATATCCCGGCCTTGGCCCATTTAACCTGTGTAAAGGCGGATGAAGAAAAGATTAAGGAAGTGCTGGGGCAGCTCAAGGCAAATGGCATTGCCAGCATCCTGGCGCTGCGTGGCGATATTCCTGCTGGACTTGCTAAGGATGCCATCGGCAGCTTTGCGCATGCCAGCGATTTGATGCGCTTTATTAAGGAGCAGGGCGATTTTTGCGTGGGCGGCGCAGCCTATCCCGAGGGCCATCCCGAGTCCGGCAGCTTGGCTAACGATATTGAAAATACCAAATACAAGGTTGAAGCTGGCGTGGACTTTTTAGTAACGCAAATGTTCTTTGATAATAGCATTTTATATAACTATATGTTCCGCTTGCTGCAGGCAGGTATCAATGTGCCGGTGGTGCCCGGCATTATGCCCGTGACCAACGCTGCGCAAATCACGCGCATTTGCCAGCTTAGCGGTACCAAGCTGCCGCCGCAGTTCCGCGCGATGGTAGAAAAATTTGCCGATAAGCCTGCGGCTTTAAAGCAGGCCGGTATTGCCTATGCTACGGGCCAAATCATCGACCTTGTTTCCAATGGCTTTAACCATGTGCATATTTACACGATGAACCGTCCGGAAATCATCGGCGGCATCATGGCAAATTTGTCCGAAATAGTGAAGGATTGAGCTGCTTTATAGTAATGCGTTGTGGTAATGATATCAACGGCAGCGAGCAGTTTTAAGGAAGGTTAGAGGCAGATGGATTTTAATAGAAGGGAAGCGTTGCGCTATTTGCGGGCGCGTCCTGATGATAAAGAAGCACAGCTTTTGGTGGATACGGTGTACCTTAAGCTGCGCAATGAGGTGCAGGCACGGCATGTGCTGCAAAAGCATCGCGTTGCGGTTGATGCCACTGGTGTAACGCTGGAGAGCGGCACGCGCTTCAACTCCCGCGATTTGGCGGCGCATTTAAAGGGCTGCGAGGAGGCCTTGCTCTTGGGCGCAACCCTGGGTAGCCGCGTGGATGCGGCGATACGCCGTTTAGCGCTGGGCAGTGTGGCCGAGGGCGCGGCGGC
>USBV01000058.1 GCA_900553055.1 uncultured Phascolarctobacterium sp. | reverse complement strand
AATATCATCAAAATGCGATTCCTTGCAGGCTCTATCATAGCTGCGGCGCACCCACAAAATCGCATCCTGTGGTCTAATTATCAGTACACCCTCCTGCATAGTGCCAGTAAAATAATACATCGCTACCTTATGGTTTATGGCAACCATTTCCCAGCCAGGATAGCGCTCCTCCATCTTCTTACGAAAACGCTCCAATCGCTCCTCCAGCTCACTAGCAGGAACAGGTCTAATATCATCAGTAAAAACTGTTTCTTTTTCTAAAATAGCCATCATTAGTCTCCCCTTTAGTTTATTCTACATAATATTATAACAGAAAATCACCCTAATTCCAAAAATGAAGCTATACAAAAATGTATTATATTTATGTATTTGACACAGGCAAAAAAAGAGCCCCCGACCTATCTTTGCCAAGGTCAGGAGCTCTTCACTCTCACTAAAATTTCAAGATTATTCTAAAGCAGCAAGCAGCTCAGCAGCCTGTTTATTGATAGCGTCAACAACCTCTTGCTCTACCTCCCATGTACCGGTAGCAAAAGCGGCAGGGGGCAGAGCAAAGCCATAGCCAGCACCACTCACTAGCTCCATACGCATAAAGGTTAGCATATCAACAAGGCGTTCGCGCACGCTAGCAGTTTTGTTTTTTCCGCCCACACCGCAAATAGTCACTTTTTTGCCAACCACCACGGTCATTCTTTCAGGGTCATTAGCCACTAAAGGACGGCTCAGCCAATCCAAAAGGTTTTTTAACGCGCCGGGGATATTGTAATTGTATTCCGGCGAGAAAATCCACAAGGCATCTGCTTCCTTGATAGTATTTCTAACCTTAGCAACAGCCTCTGGTGCCGGGAATTCAATATCCTGATTCAAAAAGGGAACGGCGTCAGCTTGGATATATTCAACCTTAGCCTTATCTTGTAAAGCTGCTTCAGCAAGCTTAGCCAAGCTCCTATTAAATGAATTTTTACGTAAAGAACCAACAATGAATACTATTTTCTTCATGCTCCAACCTTCTTTCATATAAACATATTTATGGGTACACAGATTGAAATGGTAATCACTCACACAGCAAAGGTCAAATTTTTATAAACTTCGATATTATGACGCTATCTATTTTCCAGCTTCACTGATTATCTTCTTTAAATACACTTCCTCATCACCCTACTTCAGCCCACACATCGTTTGCACAGCATCATAGGCCACCAGCACCGCTTTTGCGAGGTCCGAGGCCTCACTTTTTTCCTTTGGGCAATGGCTTCTTCCCCCAGCGCTGGGTACGAAAAGCATAGCTGCGGGCAGCTTGGCGCCAAAAATTTGCGCATCATGACCCGCTCCGCTAGGAAGATGCATATATTCAAACTCCCTAGTAATGCAGCTCATTTCAAAATGGCCTTTAATCTCTTCATCCATCAGCACAGGCTCAGCATAAAGAAGATTTTCCACATCATAGGTCAGCCCCGACTCAAGGCTCATTTTATCAAGGTCAGCAAGCAGACTATAATACTGCGCCATAATGCTTTCCTCATCCACACCGCGAATATCAACCACAAAGGTAACGCTTTGCGGAATAATATTCATTACATTAGGCTCCACCTGCAAAAAGCCCACCGTGGCCACGCAATTTAGGAATACAGCGCTTTCAACAATAATCGTGATTATCATGATGGAGGAAGCTATCCACATCCCCGGACTGTTAATTATTTCCTTAAATTCCATTTTCTGCTCCTTATTTCATAATCCAATGCGCTACCTTCATAGCATCAATAGCTTTTTCATCTACATCATACTTAATCCCATTGGTTTCATCGGGAACGATGATGGTACATCTATCAGTAATATCAACCATTGGCAGGGTAATATCCTTGTTAAAATAACGATTTGCCGCAGCCACATCGTGGGCTAATTCCGTAAAACCAGGCAAAGAAGCAAAGGATACGTTTTGAGCGCGACCTATGCCTAATTCTGTCATACCACCACAAGGTCTGACCACACTGATGTTGTAGCGCCGACCACAATCTTTGGTGGAATGCTTTTTTTCATAAAGAAAGCTCTCCATAGGTAGACGTCAAGAGGCTAACTATGCCTTCGACCCTACTCATGAAGAGCTTTTGCCTATATTACAATCTAAAATAGGACTCAGGTTTATAATTATTCAAAACGGCCCTTTAAAACAATTGCTTTTTCCCAAATAGCCACCTTGCCCTTGGCAAACAAGCTATCAATATCTAGAGCCTCATCCAGCACCAGCAAATCTGCATCTGCCCCAACAGCAACACAGCCCTTTATGCCAGCCTTTCCCAGCATTTCAGCCGGAGTGGATGTCAAAAGCTTAATAGCTTCTTCTAGAGCCAAGCCTCTGCGAACCAGACTCTTGATAGTCAAATGCAGGTATTTGGGAGAGCAATAGGTCAGGCCAATGCATTCACCCTGTGCATTAAACTTAGGTTGAGAACCAAAAGCATCGCTGCTCATAGTCAAATGATCAGTGCTCATACCTTCCCAACTAAGGATTTCCATAATTTTCTCTGCCCCAAGCTCCATATCCTCATCGGTGCTGCCAGCAGTCATATCAAAATAACCACCTCTACGCACCAGCTTAGCTCCCTCTTCCATCAAATCATGGGTACGCAGCATGTGAGTCGGCAAAAAGTTCTTTGCCGGAATATCAGAATGATCTAAAGCATAGAAAAGCGGATCAAGCTTGCCAACACCGGAGCCCATATGCATGGTTACTAAGCCGGCAACATTTGCCAGCATACCACCACGACGAGTTGCCGAACCAATAGCAATAAGCTCTTCCCCTTGAGGATTAGAGCTGCGATGGTCGGATACAGCGATTTTAGTGCCAATAATCGGCGGCACCATCATAATATCCTTTTCCACGGAGCCAGTAATGGTGGGAGAAGGCATGCCGTAAGCACCGGTTAAGCAATAAGCCGTAATGCCCTCTTCAGTCAAAGCACGAGCTTTAGCAACCAAATTTTCAACGCTTCTGGTAACACCATCAGTGCCCAAAAGGCCCAACACAGTGGTAATACCACAGCTGGTAATCTGGCTCAGCATTGCCTCCGGCACACGGGAAGCAGGACCCTGCTCACCACCGCCACCAGTAATATGCATATGCATATCAATATAGCCGGGAAGCAACTTTTTCCCAGTCAAATCAAATATTTCTACTTCCGGCAAACCCTCGTAGCCTGTAATCTCGTCTTCAATACGGACCACCTTATCGGCAATAACAAGGACATCTTTTTTACCTAAACACGCAGGTGCATACACTTCAGCGTTTTTTAATAATTTAATCAAATCTATCACTTTACCTTTCAAATGTGCCCTTCACCAAGACTTGTCCATCCTGCACCATAACCTTACCCTTGGCAACCACAGTAGCAATTGCATAATCATCATCGTAAATGATGAAATCTGCATCACTGTCCACACGCAAACAACCCTTTTGCGGATACAGCCCGTTAGCCTGGGCCGGATTAGTACTTACAACCCTTGTTACAATCTCAAGGGGCACTCCCAGCAAAATAGCTGCCTGTACCTCATCATGGAAGGAGTCAGGAGCCACAGCCAACTGCTTTTGACTACCATCCGGCAAAGTTACGCTCATGCAGCCATTGGCATCAGAGCTCATGGTCACCCTGTCCATGGGAATCTTTTCTTCGTACAGCTCTTTAATAGCATCACTAGGCTTTACACAGGCAGGAAAACCATCCTCTTCTCGAATGCCTGAAGTGATATCAATATACCCTCCCAGCTTAGCAAACTCCTTGGCTTGCGCAAAAAGATGAAAGGCTCTATTCACATGGGTAGGAATAAAATGCTTGGCAGGAATTTCTGTTTCGCGAACAAT
Source organism: uncultured Phascolarctobacterium sp. (assembly GCA_900553055.1). GTDB lineage: Bacteria > Bacillota > Negativicutes > Acidaminococcales > Acidaminococcaceae > Phascolarctobacterium_A. The sequence continues at coordinate 5,333 of USBV01000058.1, read as the reverse complement.
ATCAAACAAAACGTCAATACCTCGCTCGCCCACACCCATATGGAATTGTACCACACCTGCTTTGCCTGAAAGCATGCCACCAAGACGACTTTGCGTCAAGATTTTCTCTAATTCCGCTCTGGTAGGCTGGGAACTACGGTGATCTGAAAGAGCAATCTCGCCAACGCCTAAGCACTCGTTAATTAGGATAATATCCCTGCGTACATCCCCGGTCATATTATGCACCGGGATTTCGTAAGAGCCCGTCAGCATATAAGCGCTAATACCATCATGGGTCAGCCCCCTAGCCTTAGCCAGCAAGCTTTCATTATGTCTGCTGGTTCCATCCGTACCTAAAACACCCACAACTGTAGTAATGCCAACTCGTGTAAGCTCGCTGAGAAAAATTTCCGGCGTTCTGCTATATGGACCTGATTCACCGCCACCTCCAATAATATGTACGTGCTGATCCACATAACCAGGAACAACCTTGCCCCCATGAGCATCTAGAACCTGACAAGATAAGCCTTCGGGTTGTTCAATATGCTCACCGATACGTACTATCTTGTCATTAACAATTAATAGATCAACCAGTCCCAAATGCTCCGGAGCGTAAACATCTGCATTTTTTAATAGCAGACAGCTCATTTATTCTCATCCTCCAGCTTAGCAATACCAATGCCAGTATAGCCATAGAACATAGCAATAATAAAGCCGGTGTAGCACAAAATTGCCCAAGGAGCATAATCCAAGGTTTCAATACCGGTGCAAGCGGTCATATACGCACCTGCAGCAGACCAGGGAACCAAGGGAACGAATACGGTACCCGCATCCTCCAAAGTACGGGACAGATTCTTCGCAGCTAAGCCCCTTGCTTTATATGCATCACGGAACATTTCACCAGGAATCAAAATGGACAGATAGGAGTTACCGGTGCACAGGCCCATGGTCATGCAGGAGGCAACAGTGGACGCAACTAAATCACCAGTGGTCTTAGCAAAGCCCAAAATCTTTTGCAGCACTACTTCAAGGCAGCCAGCACGGCTCATAATACCTGCAAAGCAGAAAGCGCAGAAAACCAAAAGAGTAGTACCCATAATCTCTGCCATGCCACCGCGATTTAAAAGCTTTACGATTTGAGGAGCTGCGGTAGCAGGATCAAAGCCAGGACGTGCAATCATGGCAATCTTGAAGCCTTTAACAGTTGCAACAAGCAGGCTCTTCAAAGTAATGTTTTGGAAAATTAAAGCTTCGATACCAGCCAAAACAGTGGAACCCATCATAACCGGCAGAGTGGGCTTTTTCATAATGGAGCCAGCTAAAATCATGACAACCGGCAGCAGCAAGAAAATATTAAAATCATACATGGCTTCAAGTTGTCTCAGCATAGTGTTCACAGCCTCGGAGGATACATCCTTGCTGCCACTGTTTTGGAAGCCCACAACAGCATACACAATCAGGGAAATAATGGTTGCCGGAATGGTGGTCCAGAACATATGACCAATGTGTTCATACAGCTTGGAGCCAGCAGCAACGGGAGCCAGGTTGGTAGTGTCGGATAGGGGAGAAATCTTGTCGCCAAAATAAGAGCCAGCGATGACTGCACCAGCAGTAGCGGCCAGATTTACGCCCAAGGTGCTGGCGATACCCATCAAAGCAACACCCATGGTAGCTACGGAGCCCCAGGAGGTACCGGTTACCACGGATACCACAGCAGTAATCAAAAATGCAGTTACCAGCATAAAGGTAGGATTAACGATTTGCACGCCATAATAAATCATCATGGGGATGGTGCCAGCGCACATCCAAGCACCAACCAAAGCACCTACGCAGGTCAGGATCAAAATTGCCGGCATGCCCTTAGCAATCTTTTGGCAGATTTCGTCCATCATTTCATCCCAGGTTACCCCCACACGGAAAGCGATGATAGCCGCAATACCAGCTACCAAAAGCAATAACGGCTCGGTAGGATAACCTAAATAACCCTTGCCTACGGTTAGAATCACCATCATGGCAATAATAGGAATGATGGATTCAGTGAAAGTAGGCAATCTTCTTGTTTTCTTTTCATCTTGTTTTGACATAATACCCTCTTTTCTACTAGAAAACCCCTAGTTAAGTTTTTACAGACCACCTGCCTGTATGATAAGAATTTTATCATTTTATCCTTATGATAACAACACTTTCAGACAGCAACACTTATTGGATTTTTTCTAGTATCAATAAGCTGATTATCAGCAAATGGGTATTCTGTATACATTTTTTGTACTAAAAATCAAGCATCAACGAGGTTATTACGCCCTTTTTGTTTATATACAAGAGACAAGCGATTGTACATGACTCTTTTTACAGCCCATTACATTAATAAGGTTTTCTTTTTGATAGATGTATATCGATATGATTTATTTATCAAAATTCTTGTCTTTCGATGCTCGCAACAGCTCCAAAAACCGCTTGGTGGGCAAGGTGAAATTAAATTCATAATCATAAAGCACGGAGATGGGCATGTTACCGGAATATTCCAGAGGAAATTCAACTAGGCTCCCCAGTACCAGCTCCCTTTGAATTTTCACCCTCGGCACCAGCGCAATCCCCAAATCCTGCTGTACCGCCACCAAAACAGATTCAGAATCACTGAAGGTAAGAAAGGGCTTAAGCTTGGAAAAATCTATTTTAGATTTTAAATGCTTAAAATAGACCTCGCTATCGGGATAACTAATAAAGGGATAATTATAAAAATTATTGTCCTGCTGCATTCTCTCATACAAACCCTTAGAGGCCACCAAAACCATGGGCTGATTCCACAGCGCCACCCTGCGGGTATACAAGGGCTGAACATCAATATGCACAAAGGCAAAATCATAGAGCTTTTTATTGAAGGCATCGTCGATGGTGGATTCCACTGTCATACAACGATTAACCTCTATATCCAGCTCCGGAAATTCCTTTTTCAGCTGCAAAAGCACCGGCAGCAAATAAAAGTTAATGCCCTGGGTGGAGACGCCAATCTTGAGGCTGTAATTATCTTTTTGAAACTGCCGCATAATTTCCTGGCTGTTTTGATAATCCAGCATAATCTGTTGGGCTATGGGCACAAAATTCTTGCCCGCCTGGGTCAAATACACATTTTTCCCATCACGAGTAAAAAGAATAACGCCATATTCCTCTTCCAAGGCTGTAATGTGATTACTAATTGTCGGTTGGGTAAAATTTAGATATTTGGCAGCCTGGGTAAAGCTCCTAAACTGCACTACGGTTAAAAAAGACTGATAAACTTGTATATTCATTTATGTCTCCCACCTCAATTGAAGATTTAGCTTGCAATTTTATTATTAATAAGTCTCATCTAAATTATACCATAGCCTCTACTTTATTTATGCAGTGGTATACTAAAACTGGACACAAAAATGTTGTAGCGGTAACCACACAAACGGTAAAGAGGCTACCGCAAGATTTGACAAAATCCCTTTTTTATTGGATTCCGCGGAGGCCAACCATAACAATCAGATACGGTTTTATATTGCCTTCGTCAGCCACTCACCCACGATATCTGCATCTTCAGGCCCCATAAAGGGATGCTCACTATTAGGCGAAACAGTTAATCCTGAACCAAAACGTGTGGCAAAATTATTCATTACCTCCACAGGCTGCAAATTGTCCTTGCCTGCATACAAAATTTCCGTGGGAAAAGGCCACTTATTTATGGAATGCTGCAGTACGTACTGGTAATAATCCCAATCCAAGGTTTCAAAAGGTGTAGCCACCTTCTTTTCCTGCTCCAACCTAGCCTCTGAAACATCAAACCAAAGCATCATCTGCCTTATCAGCCAAGGCATGTCAATGATAGGCGATTGCAGCAGACATTTCTTAAAAGGCTTATCAGGATAGGCGTGAAGGGCAAAGAAAGCGCCAATGCTACAGGCGAAAAGATTAACCTCCGTCCATTTACCGAAAGTAAAGGCAGCTATCTTCTCCAAATCCTTTATCCCCTGCCAAATAGCACAGGGCTCAGGAGCCTCCTTTCGTTCGCCATGCTTTGGTAAATCAAAGCTCAAGGTTTGATACCCCTTCTCCTCCGCTACTTTGGCAAAAGCTTCAGCATATTCCTTATAACCCTGCTTACCATGCACATAAATATAGATTTTATCAGAAGGCCCTCCCCACAGCACAGCAGGAATACCTTCTACAACACATTTTTCCATTAACATTTTATTTTACAAATTACCTCTCTAGGGCTCCTTGCCAACGGGAAATGCCGCCAAAGTCCTTCACATCTTTATAGCCCAAGCCCCGCAAAGCATCGGCAGCGATGGCACTACGGCGACCGCTACGGCAATAAACAATGATGGGCTTTTCTTTCTCAGGCAACATGCCAGCCGCCTTTTGCTCCACTTGGTCATAAGGCAAAAGTACCGCCCCAGCAATATGCCCTTCGGCAAATTCCTCAGGAGTGCGCACGTCTAAAAGCACAAAATTATCTTTCTTGGCCATTTTAGCTTGCAATTCTTCATGGCTAACCAAACTGCTTTTGCCACCGCCAAAGCCAAAAATGAACAAGCCTGCTACCGCAAGGGCAGCAATAACTAAATATTTACGCATACAAATACCTCCTTAGATACACCTAAACTGTCGACCTAATCAGCTAGCATCCTATTCTGCTACCTTATCGCCTCTCTGCACCACCTCAAACCGATACTTCTGCTGGATATCTGGGTACTTTTCTCTATCTACCTCGCTCATAAACATATCATACGGTCTAGCACAGGTCTTAAACGGCGGGTAAAGGGCCTCATATACCACAAGCATCTCATCCGTTTCACTATGATGTGCAAAAGCAATGATTCTGTAAAGATACTCTGTTGCCGGGTTTTCTATAGTTTCCCGTTTAAAATGCTTTACTATATCGCCAATATGCAGTTCTCTAGTCATTGTACTTCAACTCCATCTATACAAATATTCGCCGGCTATAGCAAACTTGTTACCATCCTCTTGCTTTAATTATAACACGAAAACAGCTCCGCATATACATTTCCTGCTCCAAGTTATGATATAATAAAAGCAAAAAGTAGCCATTCTCCAAGGAGGCATTTACATGCTTAAGACAATCTTAAAAGCCCTTTGCATATTTACTCTCGCTGGACTAATGCTGTTGTCACCGCTACCTTCAGCCCAAGCCGCCAATACTTCAAGATATTACATTAGCGCTGAAACTGACTATAATGCTAACGAACCCATTTACGTTGTGGGACACAAAGAAAGGACATTAGAGTATCATCATCAAATCTCTAAGGTCCTTTTTTATGCTTTTTAGGGTGCAAAGCTAGCTATAATTCTATCAAAATTCACCCTAAAAC
>USBV01000057.1 GCA_900553055.1 uncultured Phascolarctobacterium sp. | reverse complement strand
TGCACAAGATATTGCTCCAAACTTGAAACAAGGTGCGTACTTGGCATTCGCTCATGGCTTTAACATTCACTTCGGCCAAATCGTTCCTCCCGCTGATGTAGACGTATTCATGGTTGCTCCCAAAGGCCCCGGCCATTTGGTACGCCGCACCTACACCGAAGGCAGTGGTGTTCCCGTGCTGGTAACCGCTTACCAAAACCCCACCGGCAAAGCTCATGACATCGCTCTGGCTTATGCAAAGGGCATTGGCGGCACCCGTGCTGGCGCTCTGGAAACCACCTTCCGTGAAGAAACCGAAACCGACCTGTTTGGTGAACAAGCAGTTCTGTGCGGCGGCGTTTGCGCTCTGATGAACGCTGGTTTTGAAACTCTGGTAGAAGCTGGCTATGAACCCGAAAGCGCTTACTTCGAATGCCTGCATGAAATGAAACTCATCGTTGACCTGATTTATGAAGGCGGTATGGCTAAGATGCGTCATTCCATCTCCGACACCGCTGAATATGGCGACTATGTAACCGGTCCTCGCATCATCACCGATGCTACCAAGGCTGAAATGAAGAAGGTTCTGAAGGAGATCCAAGACGGTACCTTTGCTAAGAAATGGCTCTTGGAAAACCAATGCGGTCGTCCTCAATTCAACGCTATGCGTCGTCACGCTGCTCAAACTCAAGCAGAAGAAGTTGGTGCTAAGCTGCGCAGCATGATGTCCTTCCTGAAAAAGAAATAATTCTCTTTACAGGAAAAATATAAAAGGAAAATAAGGGAAAGCATACTTGTGTCGTAAGGGTAGCGTAGAAAAAGAAAAGCTGCCTGACATGGGTAAAGAACGGAAAAAACCGCTTACTAGCTAGCAATGGTTAGTAAGCGGTTTTTATGTGCTTTGTTATTTGTTTGTGATAGGGCAGTATTAAACCTCGCCCTCGTCCATAATGCCCAGCTTGCGCTTCCAGTAGCGGGAGTAAATAGCGGCCAAGGGATTGTGACCTAACAGGCGGTCCTTAACCACTAGGTTGGTTACAGGGCCGGGGCAGTTCATATTGAATATTGCATCGTGGCCTACGCATAGGCCGCAGGAAATGAAGAGCGCTACGCCCTGCTCGGCCAAAAACTTAGCTTGAAATTTGGGATTACACATAGCCTCATGGTCCAGCTCCGGCTTGACCTGTTTTAAGCCCAGCTCTTTTTTAGGGAAGCTGCAGTTTTTGCAGCATACGCTGAAAAATTCAAAGCCCTGCTGTTCAAAATATTTAGCAATGTAGCGAGCCTCAGCATTAAGACCAATACAAAAGGCCATGCCTAGCTTTTTATAGCCCATAGCCTTGGCAAATTCAGCGGTTTCCTGCAGGCGGCAGATATTGCTATAAAAGGTGCCCTCCACATAGGCAGCTGCCTGCATCAGCTTTAATTCTTCGTCAGTATAAGCAGCTTTAACTTCCTCATGGGCTACACCGGTGCAGTTTACGCCATTGGTATAGCAGGCATGGGTGGGACAGGTTGCACATTTACATTTCATGATGATTCCTTCTTCCTGAATAATATCGAGTCTATCTATACTACATATCATAACACAAGGCGGAGTAAAAAGCCAAAAAGAAACGCTACTAGCATAAGGATTTTTTGCAGATTATCTGTGAAATATGTAAAAAAATTACACTTGGCACTTGCTTTTGCAGGAAAGCCATGGTATAATCATTAAGCTTGTATATATACTTATATACTTCTTCTGCTCCCAGAGAAAAGGGAGCCAAAGTCCAAAGGAGGAGGTGATTTCGTGAAAGCATACGAAGTCATGTACATCGTTAAACCGGTTGAAGAGGAAGCATTTGAAGCAGTTGTTGCTAAATTTGAAAACCTGATCAACAATAACGGTGGTAATGTAGAAAAAACCGATCGTTGGGGCAAAAAACGCCTTGCTTATGAGATCCAAGACCTGTCTGAAGGCCTCTATGTTCTCGTAACTTTCCAAGCTGAACCCGCTTGCATTAAAGAACTTGATCGTGTTATGAGAATTACCGATGAAGTACTGCGCCATATGATTATCAGTAAAGGTGAATAATCGATGAATAGGATTATTTTATTAGGCAGATTAACTAAGGATCCGGAAGTGCGCTACACTAATACCGGAAAAGTTGTGTGCCAGTTTACTCTTGCAGTAGACAGACCTTTTGCCAATCAAGAAGGCCAACGAGAAGCCGATTTTATCCCGGTAGTAATTTGGGGTAAACAGGCTGAAACATGCGGAAACAGTCTCACCAAAGGGCAGCGCGCGCTGGTTGAAGGCCGCCTGCAAATCCGTAGCTATGACGGAAAAGATGGTAACAAACATTGGGTAACCGAGGTTATCGCTGACCGCTTTGAGTTTATCGAGCGTAAGAGTGATTTTGCCGGTCGTACCAGTGCTCCTGTTGCTCCCAAAGCACCTGTACAAGGTGGTATGGAATCTTTCGGTCAAGCGGTTCCCTTTGATGAAGAGATTCCATTCTAATTTAAGGGAGGTTATGCAATGAAACGTGAAAGAGGCAGAAGACCCAGAAGAAAAGTTTGCAGCTTCTGTGTTGATAAAGTTGAAGAAATCGATTACAAGGATGTAGCTAAGCTGCGCCGTTATGTTACCGAACGTGGTAAGATTTTACCCCGTCGTATCTCCGGCACCTGCGCTAAGCATCAACGCCAATTGACCGTAGCAATCAAACGCGCTCGCTGCGTTGCTTTGCTGCCGTTCACTTGCGAATAATCGGCATGCAAGACCCTGCATAGAAATGTGCAGGGTCTTTTTATGTGCAAAAAAGGCTAGATTATAAAAACTTTACTAGCTTAAAGTAGAGACTGCATGTTATAATTAACATATACACTATTTTAAGAGGTGAATTACATGGGTAAATCTATCCGCGTTTTATTTTTGACTTTTTTGCTGACCATTATGTGCGCTGCTGTAGCTTTGGCTTATAATCCCGGCCAACGCACAATTAAGCTTTTGGGCCAAACCTTAAATAGCGATAAGCATGCTGTGCATTTGGTAGTAACCCAAACCATTGATATGCGTGATGTGTTAACTGCGGACGCCTATAGCAAGCTGCCAGATGCGCAAAAGAAACGCACCAGCCGTACTGAGTATAACGAGCATAATGGAATTAGCGCTGAACGTGCTACCATTATTGATGGCGAAGGCAAGATTATTAAGGATACGGTTAACTTCTGCAAGGGCGGCTATTGGTACGCTATCGACTATCTGCATAAAACCTATGACCGTGTACCCGAGCTGCCGGGCATGAGCGTTCCCTTTGCAGAAACACTTATTGGCTGGTTTAATGTGCGTCCTACCAGCGGCTTTGACGAGGCTAAGGGCTATGACTATGATAAGATGACTAAGGGTAATAATACCTTGAGCTTCTATTTTGAAAAGGGTACCGATAAATGGGTTGGCTATGAAACTGCTTATCTGCCTATGTTCAAGGTAGTGGAGGTTTCCGATGTTGTGGATGAGGCTGTTTTCAACCTGCCGCCAGCAGATTATAAGCAGGTTGCAGACCCGGCCATGCGCAATTTTGCTAATCGCTTGATGGAAAGAAGAAATAAATAATGCTTAAAAAATCCGAGCTGTAACAGGCTCGGATTTTTGCATCAAAAAGCTGTCGCAGTTCTTAAAAATGAACCGCGACAGCTGGTTGAAGCAGAGCTTATGAAGTTAAAGCTTATTTATCTTGCATGTAAACGTTCATGCCGGGAACACCGCCCTTGATGCCATGGGTTGCATAGGCGCGACCAATGTTTTCCATCAGGTCAAAATATACATCCCAGTAGTTGGCGCTTTCAGTCCATACGCGCAGGGTGTATTCCACAGCATATTCCTTGTAGCCGGACAGGCGTACAAAGGGAGCAGGGGTTTGCAGGGTTTTGGGAGTGGCAGCAACGGCATCCTTTAGTGCACGCAGCACTTGGGTGGTTTCGTTGTTGTAGCCAGCGCGAACAGTTATATCTACGCGGCGCAGCTCTTCGGAAGAGAAGTTGGTGATTTTGTTAGCAGCAACCTCGCTGTTAGGGATAAAAATTTCCTTATTGTCCACAGTAACAATCTTCGTGCACAGCATGGTGATTTCCTTAACCACACCCTCTACGCCTGCTACAGAAATGTAGTGGCCGGCCTTAAAGGGCTTGGTAATGAGTAGCATGATGCCGTTAGCCAGATTGGAGAGCGCGCCCTGTACGGACAGGGAAACAGCCAAACCAAACATACCTAAAACAGCCAGCAGGGAGGAAATGGGAATGCCAACGCTTTCGGCTACGATGCACACGGCAACGAAGTTGAGGATAACTCGGATAGCGGCTTGCAGGAAGGTGCGCAGGGTTTTATCAAAGCTTAGCTTGTCTAGAAGTTTGTTAATGGGGCCCATCAGTGCCTTGATAACCATGTGACAAACGATGAAAATAGCGATAGCAAAAATAATATTGCCCACAGTCAGCTTGCCCACGGAAAAATTAAGAATTTCTTGGATAGTTTGCATTTTTTATACGCCTCCTTTATTTTCTTACTTTATCATTATATCATAGGAAAGTAAGATATGATAGGGAAGAAATAGTGAAAAGCAATGATTTTAGTGGCAAATTATTGCATAAACAAGCTTAGTATTGTAAAATAGATTAGATAAAGAGTTATTTACACTTAGTGAAACATAAAGAATAGGAGCGATGCACGTGAGTACTAATTTAGAGGTTGGTATCGTGGGCTTGCCTAACGTGGGCAAGAGCACTTTGTTTAATGCAATTACTAAGGCTGGCGCTGAAGCCGCCAATTATCCCTTCTGCACCATCGAGCCCAATGTGGGCGTTGTTGATGTGCCCGATAAACGCTTAGAGGTTTTGAGCGATATGTTCAAATCTCGCAAAATTGTGCCCGCAGCAATGCGCTTTGTGGATATTGCCGGCCTTGTAAAGGGTGCCTCCAAGGGCGAGGGCCTGGGCAATAAATTTTTGGCTCATATCCGCGAGGTGGATGCAGTAGCCGAGGTTGTGCGCTGCTTTGAGGATGGCAATATTACCCACGTGGAGGGCAGCATTGACCCTCTGCGCGATATAGATATTATTAATACCGAGCTGTGCCTGGCAGACATGGAAACTGTGGAAAAACGTCAGGAGCGCCTGGTGAAGCTGGCTAAGACCGGCGACAAAAAGGTGAAGCTGGAGCAGGCTGTGATGGAAAAAATTATGGCTGGCCTGTCCGAGGGTGTGCCCGCACGTCGCGTTGGTCTGACCGAGGAGGAGCAGGAGCTTTTGGGCGATGTGCACCTTCTGACCATGAAGCCGATTTTGTATGTAACAAATGTGGCTGAGGGCGAGGTTGCTGATACCAGCGCTAATCCTTATGTACAGGCAGTAAAGAAATATGCCGCTGAAGAGGGCTCCGAGGTTATCGTGGTTTCCGCTAAAATGGAAAGCGAAATTGCTGAGCTCGATGCCGAGGAGGCCGCTGAATTTTTGGCCATGGCAGGTCTTGAGGAAACTGGTCTGGACCGCCTGATTAAGGCTGGCTTTAAGCTTTTGGGACTGATGACCTTCCTCACTGCCGGTGAAATCGAATCCCGCGCTTGGACGATTAAGCAAAATACCAAGGCTCCCCAAGCAGCCGGCAAGATTCATACCGACTTTGAACGTGGCTTTATTAGAGCCGAGATTGTCTCCTATGATGATTTGGTAGCCTGCGGTAGCAAGGCTGCAGCCCGTGAAAAGGGCTTAGTACGCTTGGAGGGCAAGGACTACGTGATGCAGGATGGCGACGTAGTTGAATTCCGCTTCAACGTATAGGTTTTACCCGGCCCAGTGCCGGCAAAGAAGGTGCTAAGATGCTTTTTGATACCCATATGCACTGTGATTATTCCTGCGACAGCCATATGCAGTTTGCTGATGCTATAGCTGCGGCTGCACAAGAAAAAATCGGCATGATTGTAACCGAGCATTGGGATTATGATTATCCCACTAATCCCGATGCCTTCACCTTTGATATAGATGAATATTTTGCACGCTTCAAGCCCCTGTGCACTGATAAGGTGCTTATTGGCATTGAAATTGGCATGCAGACGCACACTGCTAGTGAGGATAAAAGGGTAGCCCAGGGCCATGACTTTGACTTTGTGTTGGGCTCCATTCACTGCATTGGCAAAAGGGATTTGTACGAAACCACCTGCTATGAGGGACGTACCCGTCAGCAAATTGTGGAGGAGTTTTTACAGGACTCCATTACCTGCATCGAGCAGGACCGCGATTTTGATGCCTTTGCCCATATCGATTATATTTGCCGTTATTGGCCCTATGAAGGGGCGGAGCGCGAGCTGCGCCTTGAGGATGCACCCCATTTGTTCGACAAGCTGTTTCAGCTGTTGATAGATAAAAATATTCCTATAGAAATCAATACTCGTCGCCTGAATGATGCGGCAGCAGTGGCAGGACTTTTGCCCTTGTATGCGCGCTACCATGCACTGGGCGGGAGATATTGTACTGTTGGCAGTGATGCCCATTATGCTGAGCATGTGGGACGTCGTATAGCAGAGGCTTTGAAAATCGCTGAAGCCTGCCAGCTGACGCCTGTGTATTTTAAAAAGAGAAAGATGCAAATTATGGAGGTGTCCAAATGAGGTGTGTACGTTTTGAGGATTTAAAAACCGGCTTTATCGGTATCGGTTTTATCAATGGTGATTCCATTACCAGGGTACAGGGCAGTCTGGAAACCTTTTGGCAAATCACCGAGGATGTGTATAGAATGGACGAGGTGCGCCTGTTAGCACCCTGCGTTCCTAAGCAGATTATCTGTGTTAGCTTGAACTTCCGTAAGCGCGCCAATGAATTTGGTGAGGCTGTACCGCAGGAGCCCATGCTTTGCTGCAAGGCTTCCCATACAATTATCGGCACCGGCGATAAGATTATTTGGCCCAAGGATGTTGAAGAGTTGGCCTTTGGCGTAGAGCTGGCGATTGTTATTAAAAAGAAGATGAAGGATGTAGCTCCTGAGGATGTTCCCAAATATATCCTGGGCTACACCTGTGCTAACGATATTACTGCCCGTGATTTGCAGCGCAAGGAGCTGCAATGGCTGCGCTCTAAATCCTTTGATACCTTCTGCCCGCTGGGTCCTTGGATGGAAACGAAGCTGGATCCCACTAACCTATCCATTAAGTCCTGGGTTAACGGCGAGCTGAAGCAAAATGCCAATACTAAGAACATGGTCTATAACCCTTATGAAATTTTGAGCTATATTTCCCGCAGCTTCACCTTGGATGCTGGCGACGTAGTGCTCACTGGCACTCCCGTAGGCTCCGGCCTTTTGAATGACGGGGATGAAGTAAAGGTAGAAATTGAAGGCATCGGCTCTATTACCAACTACGTAGAGCGTGTTTAATTGACAACTAAAAGCAAGGCGTATGCGAGCGCATACGTCTTCTTTTTTCGCTGCCGAGCTTGTTTGGACATGCTTTACAATAAAAATATTTTGTGTTATAGTTTGACTGGTTAGTCTATTGGTTTTTGGAGGTATATTATGCTACAGAATATGACGGAGGGCGAGCCCTTAAAGCTTATCTTGCCCTTTATGGTACCTCTGCTCATTGGTAATGTTTTTCAGCAGCTTTATAATATTGCTGACGTGGTCATTGTTGGCCGCACCATTGGTGTAGAGGCGTTGGCAGCGGTGGGTTCGGTGACGCCGCTTTTTATGATGACGATGGTGCTCACGATTGGCCTGTCCAATGGCTGTACTGTGGTAACAGGGCAGCGCTATGGTGCGGGCGATATGGAGGGCATGCGCCGCAGTATTGGCACCTGCACCGTGCTTAGTGTGCTTTTCACATTGTTTATTATGGGCGTTTTTCATCTGATTATCGACCCTGCGTTGTTGCTGATGAATATTCCGGCGGAGCTTTTGGCTGATGCTAAAGCGTATGTCATGATTATTGTGGATGGCCTTTTTGCGATGATGGGCTACAATCTTTTGTCAGGCATTATGCGTTCCTTAGGCGATAGCAAAACGCCCCTGTATTTCCTAATTGTCTCTTCGGTGGTAAATATTGCGCTGGCCTTGTTCTTTATCCTTGTATTGGGCTGGGGCGTGCCGGGCAGTGCGGTGGCGCTGGTTATTGCGCAGGCTATTTCGGCGATTTTGTGCTTGGCTTATATTTATAAGCGTTTTCCCCAGCTGCACATTTCCCGCAGAGATTTTAGGCTGGATGGACCGGAGGTGTGGGAACATTTGCGTATGGGCCTGCCGATGGCAGTGCAGTTTAGTGTTTTAGGCTTGGGCATTATCATTTTACAGTCGGTGTGCAATAAGTTTGGCGGGCAGCAGATTGCCGGCTTTACGGCGGCGCGTGTGGAGCAGATGGCGTTGCAGCCGATGATTTCTTCGGGTATTGCTATGGCCGTGTTTACGGCGCAAAATTATGGTGCACGTCGCTTTGACCGCATTCGCGAGGCGGTGCGCAAGTGCTCAATGCTAAGCTTTGGCTTTAGTGCCTTTGCGGCGCTGTGTATGTTCCTTTTCGGTGAGCATATTATTGGGATTTTTATGGAGAATCCCGGCCCCGAGGTTATGGAGGCGGCGCATATGTATATTCTTTATACGGTGCCGGTGTACTTTTTCCTGAGCCAGATTTTTATTTATCGCAATGCCTGTCAGGGTATGGGTATTGGTCTTGTGCCCATGCTGGCAGGGCTTATCGAGCTCATTATGCGCTCGGGTGCGGCTATTTATTTAGGTGATGTGTATGGCTATGTAGGTGCCTGCGTGGCTTCGCCTATTTCCTGGACCAGCTGTGCCTTGTTTGTGTTCTGTGCGTATCGTTATTTTGTGAATCTGTTGGAGAAGCAGTATCGGGCGTAAGGCATTTACTGCTGGTTGATTTTTGGTAATATAAAAGCTCCCTGCTTATTGGGACTCAGTTGAGTCTTAGGAGGCAGGGAGCTTTTTGTTAGTACTTTTACGCGATTTCGATAACGTCGAAGCCGGTGTCTTCGATGGCGGCTTTGATGGCAGCGTCGTCGGGGGCGGGGCCGGAGACGGTGGCTACGTTGTCTTCGAGGGAGACGGTGACGCTGGTGATGCCGGGCAGAGCTTTTAAGGCATCATTTACTGCTTTAACGCAGTGCTGGCAGTGCATGCCGCCGATGAAAATAGTTTTGATCATGTGAATCAGTCCTTTCTTGATATGAAAATTGTGGTTTGTATACTACTTCTTTGCTTGCACAAAGAAGTAGCAAGAAATGCACCAGCA
>USBV01000056.1 GCA_900553055.1 uncultured Phascolarctobacterium sp. | reverse complement strand
TACGGAAGTAGTAAACCTGGCCTTTCGCTTCCTTTTTACTACGCGGCCAGCCGCTCCATCTCTGCCAGATATTCCTCGTCCGAAAGGCCGAAGGTGGTGGGGGCAAAGATGATGCGGTTCTTCAGCTGCAATCCACCGTAATCAATGGGGCTCAGGATGGTGTCGTACATGTTACACACTCTCTTTCCTCGTCCGTGCTGCCTTTTGCAGCAGGCTCAGGAGCTGGTGCTGTTCCTCTTCGGTCAGCCCGCTCAAATTCTGTGCATCCCAATCGAAAAATACCTGGTGGCAGGTCCGGAATGCTCTCTCACCCGCCGGGGTCAGCCCCAAATGATAACTGCGGCCCTGCTTTTCCCGGGTCATAAAGCCATCTTCCACCAGCTTGATCACGCTGCGCTGGCAGTGGCCCCAGTCCAGGTGCAGGTTTTTGGTCATCTCAGCCGGGGTGCAGCCGGGATGTTTGCCCACGTAGATCACAAAATACATCATGCCAAAGCTCAGGCCGAACTCCTGCAGCTGCTGGGTGGTGTAGGCTGCGAACCGCTTGTAAAACTCCATCACGTAGAAGGATATGGTCGATTGGATCACTCTTTGCATCTCCTTTACTTGACAAGGTCTAGTATAATCGCATTGCTTGATAAAGTCAAGTACTTTTTTCAAAAAAAGTAAAAAAATTTTAGAAGCTCAGAAATGGTTTGACTAAGCGCTCCAAAAGGCATAAAATAAAAATGATATAGTGTTCCCAAAATTAACTTGTTGGAGGATAGATTTATGAAGTACGATATTGGTATTATCGGCGGCGGCCCTGCAGGCATTTCAGCAGCTATCACCGCAGCCAGTAAGGGTCGCAAAGTAGTATTATTCGAAGCCCATGGCTTCAGCCCCCGTCTGCGCAGCGTGGCTAAGGTCGCTGATTACATGGGTATCCCAGATATCTCCGGCAATGAGCTGATGGATATTTTTGTGAACCATCTGCGCCAAACTGAAGTAGAAGTAGTTGAAGAAAAAATCATTTCCCTCAAAGAAGTTGGCGAGGGCTTTATACTTGGCACACCCCATGGTGAATACGAAGCAGATTCTGTTGTTTTAGCAACCGGTATTTCTCGTTCCACCCTGTTCCCTGGCGAGAAAGAGTTTTTGGGACGTGGTGTTAGCTACTGTGCTTTTGTGGATGCACCTAAATATAAGGGTAAGCGGGTAGCAGCCATTGCCACCGTTCCTGATGCTATTGAAGAAATCGAGTATTTGGCCGACCAATGCGAACAGGTCTTCTTCTTCCCACGTTATCAAGGATTTGTGCCTCCGAAAAAGAAGAATATCACTGTTATTTTAGATACCCCCACCGAAATCACCGGTACTGACAAGGTAACCGGTATTCGTGCAGGTGATGAATTCTATAATGTACAGGCCACCTTTGTTTTCCGCGCCAGCGACCCCTTGAATAGCTTCCTTCCGGGCTTGCAAATTCGTGGTCGCAGCATCTATGTTGATGACCAGGCAGAGACCAATATCGAAGGCGTTTTTGCCGGCGGTGACTGCACCGGCCAACCCTGGCAGGCACAGCGTGCTGCAGGCCAAGGCCAAAAGGCTGCCTTAAGCGCTATTCGCTATTTGAGCCGTCGTGATGAGGGCGTGAGCTCCCATTTCTACGTGCTTGACTAATATTATGCTGATAACTAACTACAAAATGCTACAATAGCTTTAATATTAGCGTATTTTGTGCTAAAATATAATTTATGATATTTTTGATTTGGAGGAATCTATATGTTAGATATGAAATTTGTCCGCGAAAATCCGGACAAGGTAATGCAAGCAGTTGCTAATCGTAATGGCAATCTGGATTTAACCGAATTCCTAGAGCTGGACAAAAAGCGTCGTGAGCTGACTCAACAGGTTGAAGCCTTGAAAAAGGAGCGTAATACTGCTTCTCAAGAGATTGGCAAGCTGAAAAAAGCGGGTCAGGATGCTACCGAAAAAATGGCTGCTGTTCGTGCATTGGGCGATAAAATTGCCGAGGACGACAAGGAGCTGAAGGAAATCGAAGAACGCCTGAAGGCAATCCTTTTGACCATTCCTAATATGCCTGCCGAGGATGTACCCATTGGCAAGGATGATAGCTGCAACCCCGTTGTTCGCACCTGGGGCGAGCCCACTAAATTTGATTTCGAGCCCAAGGCTCACTGGGATTTGGGCGAAGGCCTGGGCATTCTGGACTTTGAACGCGGCGTAAAGGTTTCCGGCGCTCGCTATGTTTTCTACAAGGGCATTGGCTCCCGCTTGGAGCGTGCTGTAATCAACTTCTTCCTGGATATGCACACTCAAAAGCATGGCTACACCGAATTCTTCCCTCCCTTCATCGTTAATGGTGCTTCTATGCAGGGCACCGGCCAACTGCCGAAATTTGCTGAGGATATGTACAAGCTGGAAAACGGAGATATGTACCTGATTCCTACTGCAGAGGTTCCTGTTACCAACTATCATCGCGATGATATCCTCACCGGCGATCAACTGCCCTTGAAATACACTGCTTATAGTGCTTGCTTCCGTGCTGAAGCCGGTGCTGCTGGTCGTGACACCCGTGGCCTGATTCGTATGCATCAATTCAATAAGGTTGAATTGGTTAAATTCACTAAGCCGGAAGAGTCCTGGGATGAGCTGGATAAGCTTACCCACGACGCAGAAGAAGTGCTGCAGGCACTGGAGTTGCCCTACCATGTTGTACGTCTGTGCAGTGGCGATTTGGGCTTTAGCTCTGCTACCACCTATGACCTAGAAGTTTGGCTGCCGGCTGCAAATTGCTACCGTGAGATTTCCTCCTGCTCCAACTTCCTGGACTTCCAAGCTCGTCGTGCTAATATCCGCTTCCGCCGCGATGCAAAATCCAAGCCGGAATTTGTGCACACCCTTAACGGCAGTGGCGTAGCTGTTGGCCGTACTGTAGCTGCTATTCTGGAAAACTACCAACAAGCTGATGGCAGCGTGGTAGTACCCAAGGTGCTGCGTCCTTACATGGGCTGCGATGTCATCAAAGCTCCTGAAAAATAAGATATCGTAAAAACAAACCCGTTAGCTTCCACCTAGAGGCTAACGGGTTAATTTTATATGTTCTTTACAATGCTTGATATTTTTTTATCGCTTCAGCGATGAGCTTGGCAGTGCGGGCCAGCTCTTCCTCCGTGTGGCTGCTCATGAGGGCCACACGCAGACGTGCAGTGCCCTTGGCTACGGTAGGATAGCGAATAGCGGGTACAAGAATGCCTTGCTCAAGCAGCTCTTCCGCAACCTTGAGGGCGGTAGCTTCATCACCGATAATAATGGGGATGATGGCGGTGGGGGACTGGGCCTTTACCCCTTCCTGTTGCAGGCAGTTGATAAAGTACTCTGCGTTGTGCTGCAGTGCCTGAGCACGCTGGGGCTCGCTCTCTAAAATATGGAGCGCAGCTAAGGCTGCCCCTAAGGTAGCAGGAGTTTGAGCGGTAGCGAAGATAAAGCTACGAGCCTTGTTTTTCAGGTATTCGATAATCACCCTGCTGCTGCAGGCGAAGCCGCCCTCAGCGCCTAAGGATTTGCTCAAGGTGCCCATGATGATGTTGGGCGTGCAGCTGTATCCAAAATGCTCCACTGCTCCCTTGCCAGTGGCACCAATGACGCCGGTGGCATGAGCCTCGTCAATCATGGTCAGCAGGTGATATTTTTTGCCCAGTGCTACTAGCTTTGGTAAATCTACTATATCGCCATCCATGCTAAAGACAGCGTCGCTAACGATAAGGCCTTTACGGTAAGGAGTAGCAATAATTTTTGCCTCTAAATCCTGCATATCATTGTGCTTGTAAACGATGATTTTAGCCTTGGAAAGGCGCGCACCATCAATAATGCTGGCATGATTGTATTCGTCACTAAAGATAACGCTTTCGCCATCGCACAAGGCGGAAATAATGCCCACATTGGCCATGTAGCCAGTGTTAAAGAGCAGCGCAGCCTCTGTTCCCTTAAAGCGAGCTAGGTCGGTTTCCAGCTCCTCGTGGAGCAAGGTATTACCCGTAGTTAAACGACTGCCGCCGCTGCCAGCTCCCCATTGCAAGGCAGCATCCGCTGCAGCCTGCTTCACTCTGGGATCGTTGGCTAAATCAAGATAGCTATTGGAGGCTAGCATTAAGGTTTGCTGGCCGTTGATATTTACATACTTACTTTGAGCGCTTTCCATGGTGTGCATGGAGCGGTAGAGATTATTTTCCTTGAGGCGCTCTAGCTCCTCGGCAAAAATTTGTTGGGGATCATCCAGCACAGGACGCTCTTGGGGAAGGCCACGCACTAAAACCTTTTGCTTTTCTAAATAAGCAATGGTATCTGCCGGGTCGGCCTTGCGGCTATCGAAAATGAAGATTCGGCCGCCGTGGGGGTCACCCATGGCCTTCATAGGATTTAGACGTACATAGCCATGCTTTAAAGAGGAAATATAGCCTACCAAATAATCAGGGTCATCGGATAAGCAGAGCTCGGAAATAATACCGGGAGCGTGAACAACCTTAGTGGCCAAAACAATGGCTTCGTTAAAATGATTTTTAATGCTATTGACGGAGCTGGTGCCGTCGGCATCCATATAAGTGACGCGAATGCCACGTTCTTGGTCAGGCTCGATGCGTTTGCCGGTAGCTACATCGTAAAGTACTGCGCCGCGCATGGGATGCACATGGCGTAAAAGGTCAATGAGCTCTTCGGCCTTATCAGCTAAGCCCAGCTCACCCAATACCTCTCGCATAATTGCGTAGGTACCCTCGATGGTTTTAGCAGGACGGTTAACAACAGGGATGGCATCAAGGTACTGCAGCTCTTCGGGATGAATCTCTTCCATTTTGATATTGATGAAATCTGCACGACCTAGGCCATGGTGCAGAGCTCTTTCGCTAAGGGCACCAATGGTTGCAGTGATTAATTCCTGAGGGACAATGCGCTCGGCACCGCTGACATGCTTACCTTGCTTAGAGGCACGCATTTTAATACTATATTTAGGCATGATAGATTTTCCTTTCTTAGCTTTGCTTTGATAAAATCACTCTATGCAGCAGCTTTTGCGCAGGCTTATACATCAGTCCGGCACCAACTGCTGTGAACACCATACCGGGAGCAGCTGCTGCGGTGAGGGCGATCCAGCTAACACCGGTGATTTGCCACATCACGATACGGGCAAAGAGGGTGCCCAAGGGGCCACTGATAATGACGGTTAAAAGATTGGTGCCGCCTAAGGCCATAACAGCGCCGGTCACAACGCGGAAGGACATTTGAATGATGACGCTGAAAATAGTGTGAATACCCAGCATCATGCCTAGGGCGCTGGCCAAAACACCGGCTAGAATATAGCGTTTAAAGCCGAATAAGGCGCAAATTAAAACGGCGATGGGAGCGGAAAGCTGGAATTCGCCACCTGCTACAGGAGAGGGAATCTTCATGCTGCCAGACAGCAGAATTAAAACCGCAAGAAGAGCTGTGGTTGTAAGATCATGCATTTTCACATTAACGTTAACCTCCTGAAAACTTGCGTTAACCATGAGTTTAAAAAGCAAGGGCGTAGAAAAAGCTACGCCCTAAACTAAAATATTGGAATATTGCCTAAGCAGCAAGCTGCTTATTTCAAAACCTCATCTATGGATTGCTTAGCCAGTGCCACAGCCTTGTCCAGATCGGCCTTGTCGATATTCAGCGGCGGATTGAAATAAATTACATTGCCCAAGGGTCTCAAGAGCAGGCCATGGGTCAGTGCCTTCTTATAAATCTCGTAGCCAATACGCAGGTTACCATCGAAGCCAAGCTTTTTGTCTTTATCCGTAACCAGCTCCATGGCGTTAATCAGATTGATATGGCGGATTTCGCCGATATTCTTGTGCTGACCGAAGGTTTCCATGAGGGCATTATGGAAGTACTTGGCCTTCTCCACGTTCTCTTCCAAAATATGCTCATTCTTCATAATATCCAGCACGGCCAGAGCGATGGCGCAGCCAATGGGGTTGCCTGCATAGGTGTGGCTGTGCATGAATTGCTTGCCCTTGTTATAGTCGTCATAGAAGGCATCGTAAATCTTATCGGTGGTGCAAACTATGGACATGGGCAGGTAACCGCCGGTAAGCGCCTTACTGATGCACATAATATCGGGGGTGATACCAGCATGGTTGCAGGCAAACATTTTGCCGGTACGACCAAAGCCGGTAGCGATTTCGTCAGCAATTAAGAGCACGCCGTATTCGTCGCACAGCTTGCGCAGCTTTTGCAAATACAGGGGCGGATAGATGCGCATGCCGGCACAGCCTTGGACAATGGGCTCCACAATCATAGCCGCAGTTTCCTTGGCATGCTTAGCAAAGGCTTCTTCCGCATATTTGAAGCATTCACATTGGCAATGCTCGCGGTCCTTGTTGAAGGGGCAGCGATAGCAATCAGGAGCCTGAACATGAATATTATTCATCATCATGGGCTTATACATTTGAGCAAATAAATCCATGCTGCCTACGGAAAGAGCACCGATGGTTTCGCCGTGATAGCCCTCGCTGAGGCACATGAAGCGAGTTTTTTCACTATGGCCTGTTTGCAATTGGTATTGGAAGGCCAGCTTCAAGGCGATTTCTACGGAGGAGGAGCCGTTATCGGCAAAGTTAAATTTATTCAGGCCGGCGGGCACATATTTTACTAACTCCTCGCAGAGCTTGATGGCAGGCTCATGGGTAAAGTTTACGAAAATAACATGCTCCAATTGGTCGATTTGTTTTTTGATGGCCTCGTTAATCTTAGGATTGCAGTGACCTAAAAGATTACACCACCAGCTGGAAATAATATCCAGATATTTTTGGCCATCGGCGGCATATAAATAAGGGCCTTCAGCATGGTCAACTACGATGGGGCGCAGGGTTTCGTAATCCTTCATTTGGGAGCAGGGATGCCAAATGTGAGCTAGGTCCCTAGCTTCGAGTTCTTTTACTTTATTCAAATCCATGATACACATCTCCTTTAATAAAAATTCCTCCGTTTGCTCGCAAGCTCGCAGCCACCTCCCTTTCCCCCCTAAAGGGATTAGCACGACCAACACGTTCTCGCTGCACTTCGCTTGCGACAACGTGGGTATTAGCGTCAAAGGGAGGCTTTCTACTAATTTACTAATTATTTATATAAACCCTTTAGTACTTCTACATCAATATCCAATTCTGTATCGTTCGGTTTTACTTCTGCCAGTACGGGTACGCCAGTGATGGCTTCCATCATCTTTTTATTATCGGCCTGCATAAAGTCGCTGCCGTCATAATTATTGAGGATAATGCCTCTTACAGGAATGCCTTTTTGCTTAAGGTAGGCAATAGTAAGTACACAAGCGTTGATGGAGCCTAAGGCGGCATTGGAAATCACCAGTGTGCCCAAGTCCACTGCTTTAATCACATCCTCCAAGAGAATATGCTGTTCATCCCAGCGAATGGGGCAGATGATACCACCGCTGCCCTCCATGGTTACATAATCATATTTAGCTTGAGCCGCAGTAAAATCGGCCTTTACCTTGTCTAACTCCACAGGATTTCCCTCACGCATTGCCGCTAAGTGGGGGGAGACGGCTGTTTTATAAATGTAAGAAACAAGCTCCTCGCCCTTTTCCTGCATACCGGAAACCTTGGCCACGTAAGCGGCATCGCCGGGCAGCCAGCTGCCGTCGGGCTGCTCTTCGGCACCGCTCAAGGCAGCCTTGTAATAGCCTGCGTTCAGGCCTGCATCGCGCAGTTTTTTTACAATCAAGGCAGTAACAAAGGTTTTACCAATGTCCGTGCCAGTTGCCGTAATAAAAATACCTTTACTCATGATTTTCACCTTCTATTTTCTCTTACCAGAGGAATTAATTTTTTACCAAGCAGCGCAGCGATGATGCAGAGCACGATGTCGCCGGGTACTGCCAATAAGAAGCAATATAAGAACAAGGGCCATAAAGCGATGGGTTGACCAATAACGAAGTTGCCAATGATGTAATAGTAAGCCATGCCACACAGGTACACGATGGCAAGGCCTGCAAAATTGGCGATTAAAAGCTTTTTCATGCTTACTGTACCAGCGGAGATGCTGCCAGTGATTTTGGCGCCTAAGGCGAAGCCAATGAGGTAGCCAAAGGTAGGCTGGAAGACGTAGCCCGGGCCACCACCATTAGTAAAAACCGGTAAACCTAATAGGCCTAAGGCGATATACACCCACACCGCCGCACTGCCTAAGCGGGAGCCTAACAACAGGCCTGCCATGGTTGTGAACAGCAGCTGCAAAGTGAAGGGGCATACCGGCACGGGAATTTTGATAAAGGCACCAATGGCAATCAATGCGGAAAAGAAAGCCATGAAAACGAGCTCGCGGGTTTTATTCTGCGGGCGTACTGTAGAAGTTTCTAACACGTAAACCACCTCGTTAAATTATGTTAACGCAATTAGTATAGACCTGATATGGAAATAAGTCAACCCAGCGAATTAGTAAGGTTAACGATATTTTATTGGTTTCGTGGTATAGGATGATAAAAAAGCTGTTACGGCAGGGACAAGGGCATTTTTGTATAAAAAGTTGCATTTTATAAGCTTTTTCTGGAGAATATGCTTGCCATACAGGGGTTAATATGTTATCATAAGGGCGGTAAATTGGGCTGTGGCGCAGTAGCACCGCTTGGTGAGCTGTAGCCGAGGCAGTCAGATTTTACCTAGTTTATAATGAAGTCAATAATCGCTTGGATCTATGAGACCGGGACGAAGACGCAAAAAGGGTTTAGTATGCGCATTCCGGTTAGGAATGCGCTTTTTTAATGCAAGAGCATCAATTGCTGTTTGCCGCGCGTCTTACCTATGGTCAGAAAGGAGAGCAATACGGTTATGAAGATTGGTGTTATCGGCGGAGGTAAGGTGGGTCGCTGTTTAGCGAGTTATCTTAAAGAAAGATTGGTGGGTATCACAGCTAATTCTCCTGAGCATTCTCGTCAACTGGCGGAGAATTTTGCTACCGAGCCTTGCACTAACGAAGAGCTGGTGGAGCGTGCGGAGGTGCTGCTGCTCACCGTGCCGGATCGCCTAATTGGCATGGTGGCAGCTAGCCTTGTAAGCGCCAGCGTTAGCGAGCACGCCACAGGCTCTGCGCCTGCTGCGCAAGTTCCGCAGTTGCCGCTAGCAGGAAAGGTTTTCCTGCATTGCAGCGGTTCCATGGGCCTTGAAGAGCTAGCGCCGCTCGCAGCGGCAGGCGCCCATGTGGGCAGTCTGCACCCGCTGCAAAGCTTTGCC
>USBV01000055.1 GCA_900553055.1 uncultured Phascolarctobacterium sp. | reverse complement strand
GCATGCAATGCTGGTGGGTTTCTTGGCACTTCTTTGCCCACACAAAGAAGTGCAACTAAAGATAAATAAATAAAACAGTTAGTAAAACCGCAATTTATCGTTTCATTATACACCCAAAGTGCCTCACAACGCTAGCAGCAATTTCTGTAAGAAATGAGTAAAAAATGACGCGAAATATTTGACGTTTCAGCTATGTAGGTGTAAAATATATCTAATCAATCCAATTGCACCTTTAAACGAGTCCCGTGAGACTACAAGGTTTGACTATTGTTGAAACACAAGGCCTTCTTGTACCCTCATGGGTTCAAGAGGGCTTTTATTCATTCTATTACATATATACAGGAGGTAAAGCTAATGGCTAAATCAAATGTATCTCTGGGTGGCAGAGATATACTGGATCTGGAAAGCCTCAGCGTGGAAGAAATCGAGCTGATTTTGAAAACAGCTGAGGAAATGAAGAAGATTATGAAAAGGGATATCAAAAAGGTTCCCTCTCTGCGTGGTAAATCCATCATCAATCTGTTCTATGAACCCAGTACCCGTACTCGTACTTCCTTTGAACTGGCAGGCAAATACCTGGGCGCCGATGTAGTTAATATCACCACCGGCAACTCCAGCGTAGTAAAAGGCGAGTGCCTGCGCGATACCATTTTGACTGTACAATCCATGGCCTGTGATGCTATCGTTATGCGTCATCCCATTGAAGGTGCTGCAGCCTATGCGGCTAATGTGGCTGACCCTGTAATCATTAACGCTGGTGACGGCGCTCATGCTCATCCGTCCCAGGGCCTATTGGATATGTTCACCATTCGTGAGCAGGGCAAAAATCTTAAGGGCCTGAAGATGGCCATTATCGGCGATATTCTCTACAGCCGTGTTGCTCGCACCAACATTGCTGCTTGGAATAAAATGGGCGCTGAAGTGCATGTAGCTGGTCCCATGACATTGCTGCCCCACGATATCGAAGCTTTGGGCGTAACCGTGCACAAGCATGTAGAGGACGCTATTGCTGATGCAGATGTTGTAGATATCCTGCGCATTCAGCTGGAACGCCAAAAGAAGGGCCTGTTCCCCACTACTCGTGAGTATGCCCGCATCTTCGGCATCAACGAAAAACGTTTGGCTTTGGCTAAACCCGATGTAACCGTGCTCCATCCAGGCCCCATGAACCGCGGCCTTGAAATCTCCTGGGAGGTTGGTTACTGCGATAACGCTGCTATCCGCACCGAGGTTCAAAACGGTGTAGCAGTTCGTATGGCACTCTTATTCTTGACTTTGACAGGAGGTAAACACATTGAAAACGTTGATTAAAAACGGCAGGGTTTTTGACCCCAGCCAAAATTTAGACGCTGTAATGGACATCCTGGTAGAGGATGGCAAGATTAAAGCAGTGGCTACCGGCATTACCGAAGCTGCTGATGAAGTATATGATGCAACCGGTCTCGTTGTCACCCCCGGCCTTGTCGATATGCATACCCATATGCGTGAGCCCGGTCTGGAGGCTAAGGAAGACATTATTTCCGGTACTATGGCTGCGGCTGCCGGCGGTGTAACCACTGTAGCCTGCATGCCTAACACTAAGCCCGTTGTGGATTCTGCTATTATTGTAAGCGGCATTAAGCAACGTGCTGCTGAAGAAAGCTATGCTAACGTAGAGGTAGTAGGTGCTATTTCCAAGGGCGAAAAGGGTGAAGAGCTGGCCGAAATGGGTGACATGGCTTATAGAGGAGCAGTAGGCTTCTCCGATGACGGTCACTATGTAAAGAGCTCCCGTCTGTTCATGCTGGCTGCTAAATACATCACCGCTTTTGATAAACCTTTGATGCTCCACGCTATCGACCCTGAGCTGGCTGCAGAGGGCTATATGCATGAGGGTGCAGTTTCTGCTCGCATTGGCGTGCCCGGCGTCCCCTCCATCTCTGAGGATATCGCTGTAGCTCGTGATTGCATCATCGCTGAATATGCTGGCGCACATGTGCACATCTGCCATGTTGCTTCCAAGGGTGCTATCGATATCATTCGTCAAGCTAAAAAGAAGGGCATCAATGTAACCAGCGAGGTTACCGTGCATCACCTGACCTTGACTGACGAAGCATGCTCTAACTATAGCTCTGCAACTCGTGTAAGCCCGCCCCTGCGTAGCTGGGACCATGTGCAAGCAATGCGTGAGGCTGTGCTGGATGGCACTGTGGACTGCATCGTAACCGACCACGCACCCCATGCTCCTGAAGAAAAGGATGTGGAGTTCCGCTATGCTCCCTGCGGCTTCTGCGGCTTGGAGACCAGCTTAGGCGTTATGCTGACCGATTTGTACCACACTGGTATTTTTGACTTGAAGACTATTATCAGCAAGATGAGCTGCGAGCCTGCCAAGGTCTTCCACCTGCCCGGTGGCACCCTGAAGGAGGGCAGCGTTGCTGATATCACTATTATGGACTTGAATAAGGAATGGACTGTTGATAGCTCCAAATTCTATACCCGCGGTAAATTCACTCCCTATGAAGGCAAGGCCTGCAAGGGTAAAGCCGTTGCTACCATGCTGCATGGTAATTTTGTAATGAGAGATGGTGTAGTATGCACAAAGAAGTAAGAAAAGGTAAATTAGTATTGAAGGACGGCAGTGTTTACGAAGGCCTTCTTTATGGCGGCAAGCGCAATGCAGTGGGTGAGGTTTGCTTCACCACCGGTATGAGCGGCTACCAAGAAACCCTGACCGACCCCTCCTTCTGTGGTCAAATTGTTGTTATGACCTATCCTCTGGTGGGCAATTATGGTACCAATCCCATGTTTAACCAAGGCCGCAAAAATTTCTTCCAAGGCTATGTAATCGGCGAGCTGTGTGATTGTCCCAGCAACTGGCGCAATGAAAAGAGCCTGGAAACTTGGCTGGAGGAGCAAGACCTGCCCACCTTAGTAGGCGTTGATACTCGCGCTATTACTCGCAAAATTCGTGACCACGGCGTAATGCCGGGCGTAATCGTGCCCAGCGATATGCCGGAGG
This sequence comes from uncultured Phascolarctobacterium sp., assembly GCA_900553055.1. GTDB lineage: Bacteria > Bacillota > Negativicutes > Acidaminococcales > Acidaminococcaceae > Phascolarctobacterium_A. The sequence goes on along the minus strand of USBV01000055.1, from coordinate 6,277 downwards.
CAGAGGTGCAGGCTCTGTTGGACCTGCCTGCCATTCACGATCAGGTTGCAACTGTAACTACTCCCGAGGTTTATACCATGGGCAGTGGCAAATACCATATTGCTGTCATGGATTTTGGCATTAAACAAAATATTTTGAACTTCCTGCTGTGCTTTGATACCCGTCTGACCGTCTTCCCGGCTAGCGCAACTGCAGAAGAGGTTATGGCATGCAATCCCAACGGCATTTTCCTGTCCAATGGCCCTGGCGACCCCAAGGATTTAGTGGATGTTATCGAAAACGTGAAGAAGCTCATCGGCCGTCGTCCCATTTTCGGCATTTGCCTGGGTCACCAGCTGATGGCTTTGGCTAACGGTGCCGATACCTACAAGATGAAGTTTGGTCATCGCGGCGTCAACCAGCCTGTTAAGGATTTGCGCAGCGGTCGCATCTATATTAGCTCCCAAAACCATGGTTATGCAGTTGATCCTGCTTCCATCGAGGGCAAGGGTATCACTGTAACCCATATTTCTATGAATGATGGCACCATTGAGGGTGTGGAATACGCAAATCATCCCACCTTCACCGTGCAATACCATCCTGAGGCCTGCCCCGGCCCTGGTGGTCACGAATATTTGTTCAAACACTTTATTGACTTAATGGAGGGTCGTTATCATGCCGAAGCTAAGTAATATTAAAAAGGTGCTCGTTATCGGTTCCGGCCCTATTATCATCGGTCAGGCTGCCGAATTTGACTATGCTGGCACCCAGGCCTGCCGTGCGCTGAAGGAAGAGGGTCTTGAGGTTGTACTGGTTAACTCTAACCCCGCAACCATCATGACCGACGTGCACATTGCTGACCGCGTTTATGTTGAGCCTATTAGCGTAGAATTTTTAGAGACTGTTATTAAACGTGAGCGTCCTGACTCCCTGCTGGCTACTCTGGGCGGCCAAATTGGCCTGAACATGGCTATGAAGCTGGAAGAGAAGGGCATTTTGAGCGAGTACAAGGTACGCCTCTTAGGTACCCAAATCTCCGCCATTAAACGTGGTGAAGACCGCGAAATGTTCAAGGAGACGATGGAAAAAATCCATCAGCCCATTCCTGAATCTACTATTGTAGAAACCATTATGGCTGCCTGCTCCTTCGGTCGTGAGATTGGCTATCCTCTGATTGTACGCCCTGCTTACACCTTGGGCGGCACTGGCGGCGGTATTGCTGAAAATGAGGATGAGCTGGTCGATATCGTGCAAAAGGGTCTGGGCTATAGCCCCATCGGCCAATGCTTGATTGAACGCTCCATCGCTGGCTGGAAGGAAATCGAATTCGAGGTTATTCGCGACGCTGCTGATAACTGCATCACCGTTTGCTCCATGGAAAACCTGGACCCCGTAGGCGTGCATACCGGTGACTCCATCGTTGTGGCTCCTGCCCAAACATTGAATGATAAGGAAGTGCAAATGCTGCGCCAAGCTTCTATTGATATCGTCCGTGAGCTGGGCGTAGTTGGTGGCTGTAACGTACAGCTGGCACTGGACCCCTATTCTGAAAACTATTATGTAATCGAGGTTAACCCGCGTGTAAGCCGTTCCTCCGCCTTGGCCTCCAAGGCAACCGGCTATCCCATCGCTAAGGTTACCAGTAAGATTGCTGTGGGCTATAATCTGGACGAAATTGAAAACGCTGTTACCAAGAAGACCAAGGCTTGCTTTGAGCCTGCCATCGACTACATCGTTTTGAAATTCCCTCGTTGGCCCTTTGATAAATTTGTTACCGCCGACCGCACTCTGGGTACCCAGATGAAGGCTACCGGCGAGGTTATGGCTATTGAGCGTACTATGGAAGCTTCCATGCTGAAGGCAGTACGCTGCCTGGAAATTGGCCTGACCCACTTGGAGATGCCCGAGCTGAAGGCTTTAAGTGATGAAGAAATTCGCGCTAAAATCAAGAATATTGATGATGAACGTTGCTTTGTAATCGCTGAGGCTATGCGTCGTGGCGTAACCATTGACGAAATCAACGCCATTACTAAGATTGATAAATGGTTCCTGTCTAAGATTCAAAACATCATCAAGATGGAGCGTGCTCTGGAAACCCATGAGCTCACTCCCAGCCTGTTGCGCAAGGCTAAGAAGATGGGCTTTGCCGACAAGACCATTGCTGCTCGCGTAGGCAAGACTGAGTTTGAAATTCGCGATATGCGTAAGGCCAACGGTATCATCCCCACCTATAAGATGGTAGATACCTGCGCTGCTGAGTTTGAGGCTGCTACTCCGTACTACTATTCCTGCTACGAAACTGAGGACGAGGTTCAGGTTAGTGACAAAAAGAAGGTTGTTGTACTGGGCTCTGGTCCTATCCGTATCGGGCAGGGCGTAGAGTTTGACTATTGCTCCGTACACTGCGTATGGGCCTTGAAGGAGCTTGGTTACGAAACCATTATCATTAATAACAACCCGGAAACCGTTTCCACTGACTTCGATATTGCTGACAAGCTGTACTTTGAGCCCTTGACTGTGGAGGATGTGCTGAATATTATCGATAAAGAGCAACCCGAGGGCATTATCGTGCAATTTGGTGGTCAAACCGCTATTAACCTGGCAGGTCCGCTGTCCCGCGCTGGCGTGAAGGTGCTGGGCTCTTCCGTGGATAGCATTGACCGCGCCGAAGACCGCGAGCGTTTCGAGCAGCTCCTTACTGATTGCAACATTCCTCGTCCGAAAGGACACACTGTATTCGACACGGAGGGCGCACTGAACGCTGCTCATGATGTTGGCTATCCCACCATGGTTCGTCCTTCCTACGTGCTGGGCGGCCGTGCTATGGAAATCGTGTATAACGATGATGAGCTGCGCAACTACATGACCTACGCTGTAAAGGCTTCTGCAGAGCATCCTGTTTTGGTTGACCATTATCTGCAGGGCACCGAGGTGGAGGTTGACGCGATTTGCGACGGTAAGGAAGTTTTGATCCCCGGTATTATGGAGCACGTTGAGCGCGCTGGCGTTCACTCCGGTGACTCTATTGCCGTATATCCGCCGCGCTCCTTAAGCGAGTCCGTGATCAAGACCATTATAAACTATACCAATAAAATGGCGCTGGGCCTGGAAGTAAAGGGTATGATCAATATTCAATACATTGTGCGTGATGAGCATGTGTATGTAATCGAGGTTAACCCCCGTTCCTCCAGAACCGTACCCTTCCTGAGCAAGGTTACCAGCATTTCCATGGTGGATGTGGCAACTAAGTGCGCAATGGGCATGAGTATCCGCGAGCAGGGCTTCCGCCCCGGTCTGCGTCTCTTCCCTGACTATTACGCCGTTAAAGCTCCCGTGTTCTCCTTCAACAAGATGTCCAATGTTGACATCACCTTAGGGCCTGAGATGAAATCCACCGGTGAGGTTATGGCTTGCGACTACCAATTCAGCCGCGCCTTGTACAAGGCCTGCCTGGCTTCTGGCATCAATGTGCCCCACGAAGGCTCCATCCTGATTACCGTAGCCGACATGGATAAACCTGAGGCTGTAGAAATCGCTAAAGGCTTCGAGGACTTGGGCTATATTGTTTCTGCAACTGGCGGTACTGCTCAATACCTCAAGGAAAAGGGCGTCAATGTCAACGTTGCTACCAAGGTTAGCGAGGGTCATCCCAACATTTTGGACGACATCAAGGCTGGTCGTATCAGCATGGTTATCAACACCACCAACCATGGTCGCGATGCCGAGCGCGATGGCTTCAAGATTCGCCGCTCCACCGTTGAACACGCTATTCCCTGCTTAACCAGCATGGATACTGCTCGCGAGCTGCAACGTGTAATGAGCGCGATGCGTCGCCGTCGTATTGTTAGCGTCGTTGCTCTGCAGGACCTCAGCCTGAGCTGGGAGGACTAATTCGCTAGACTAAGCTGTTTTACCAGTAAGCTTTACAAAAATTAACTGGGAGGGCTGCATATGCCTAAAACTATCGCGGAGGCCAAGGTTATTGGCCAACGCCTGTTAAATAGCTCTACAAAATTAATTGATGTGTACGCGCCTGAGATTGCGAAGCAGGCTGTTCCCGGCCAGTTCGTCAACGTGCAGGTGTGCAAGAATACTGCTCCGCTGCTGCGCCGTCCCTTCGGCGTAGCCGGAGTGAATGAGGCGCAGGGCACATTTACCATGATCTATCGCATCATCGGCGAGGGTACCCACATCCTCGCCGATGTGTGCGCCGGCGATGTGCTCAGCATCGTGGGCCCCTTGGGCCACGGCTTCGACATGGGCGCCGCCAAGCCGCTTTTAGTGGGCGGCGGCCTGGGTCTGGCTCCGCTGCTGTTTCTGGCAGAGGGCTTTGGCGAAGGTAAAGCCGATATCCTTATGGGCGGCCGCACCGTGGACGAGCTCTTCTGGACCAAGCTCTATGAGGGCTTGTGCCCTAACGTATATCTCACTACCGACGACGGCAGCGCCGGCGTCAAGGGCACCGTTATGGCGAAGCTGCCCGAGCTTTTAGCGTCGGGCGGCTACGACTGCGTGTATGTATGTGGCCCCGTGCCCATGATGCGCGCTGTGGCCAATGCTTGCCTCGAAGCTGGCATGAAATGCCAGGTGTCTTTAGAAAAATATATGGCCTGCGGCTTAGGCGCCTGTCTTAGCTGCGCCTGCGAGGGCATCGGCAAGCGTCTCAAGGTGTGCAAGGATGGCCCCGTATTTTGGGCCGAGGAGGTGGGCGAATGGTAAAGTCATTGTATGAAGGTCGTTTGGCAGTGGATATCGCCGGACTGAAAATGGCGACCCCCGTCACTACCGGTAGCGGCACCTTTGGCTTTGGCCTCGAGTTCACCGATTTTCTGGATTTAGAAAAGGTTGGCGCTGTCTGCGTAAAGGGCACCTCCTTGTTGCCCTCTGCTGGCAACAAGGGTCAACGTGCGGTGGAAACTCCCTCCGGCATGCTGAACTGCATTGGCTTGGAGAATCCCGGCAGTGATTATTTCCTAGAGCATACTCTTCCTGAGCTGCGTAAATACGATGTTCCTGTAATCGTTAATATATATGGCCATTCTCCTGAGGAATATGGCGAGGTTGCGAAAAAGCTTAATGTGGACGGTGTGGACGCTGTAGAAATCAATATTTCCTGCCCCAATGTTAAGGAGGGCGGCATCGTCTTCGGTACCTGTCCTGATGCGGCAGCCGAGGTTGTGTCACAGGTTAAGGCCAACTCTGAGAAGATGGTCATTACCAAGCTTTCGCCCAATGTTACTGACATCGTTTCCATGGCTAAGGCCGTGGAGGAGGCTGGTACGGATGCTATATCCATGATTAATACCTTACTTGGCACTAAAATTGATATCGAGCGCCAACGTCCTGTTCTTGGCAATATCCCCGGCGGCCTCGGTGGCCCTGCCGTGCGCCCCGTGGCTGTGCGCCTTGTTTATCAGGTGGCGCAAGCTGTTAGGGTGCCAATTATTGGTATGGGTGGCATCATGTGCGCTGAGGATGCCATCGAGTTTATGCTGGCTGGCGCTAGTGCAGTGGCGGTGGGCACGGCCAATTTTGTGCATCCGGATATTGCAGAAACCATTGCTCATGGTATGTTGGCATATTTGGATAGGCACAAGGTTCAGAATATTACCGACATCGTAGGCTTGGCGTTGCCGAATGGTAAAGAATCAATGCCTCTCTTCAATAAATAAAACGCGTTATAAGCACCGTTATACTTCGTTAGGGTTCCTAGGAGTATTTCCGATACGCCGTCGTCGCCCTTCCTCGTCTTCCGGCACTTCTAACGCATTTTAAGGAGAATTATTATGAAACATGATGATAGACTAATCGTAGCGCTGGACTTTCCCACATTGGAGCATGCGAAGGCTTGCGTGCTAGAGTTGGGTGAGGCTGTTAGCTACTACAAGGTGGGCATGGAGCTGTACTACGCTGTGGGCAGTGAAATTATCACCTTCTTAAAAGCTCAAGGCAAGCATGTATTCCTAGATTTGAAGCTGCAGGACATACCTAACACTGTAGCTCATGCTTTGACTGTGCTCAGTGATTTGGGTGCGGATATGATGAACGTGCATGCTGTCGGCGGTAAAAAGATGATGGCTGAGGCTGTAAAGGCAGTGCACGAGGCTGCTGCTAAGGCAGGTCGTCCGGCTCCTAAGCTGATTGCTGTAACCATTCTCACCAGCATGGATGACGAGCAATTTGCCGATTTAAATTACAAGAACACCATTGCTGAGCAGGTTATTGCTTTGGCTAAGCTGGCTAAGGAGGCTGGCATGGATGGCGTGGTTGCTTCCCCGCGGGAAGCTGCCGGCATCCG
>USBV01000054.1 GCA_900553055.1 uncultured Phascolarctobacterium sp. | reverse complement strand
CCCGAGGAGCATGTGATTTATGATATACACGGCAATGCTGCCACTGTTTGCGCAGATGTTGTAGCTGCGGCTAGAGAAGCTATTCGCAATCCTATCGGCACCAAACCCTTGCGCGAGATTGTTAAAGCAGGTGAGAGTGTAGCCATTGTCATCAGTGATATTACACGTTTGTGCGGTACGAAAGAGTTCCTGCCCGTTATCGTGGAAGAGCTTAACAGTGTGGGCGTAAAGGATGAGGATATTACTGTTGTAGTTGCAACTGGTACTCACCGTGGCCACACTCATGAAGAGGATATCACTGTTTGCGGTGAGGAAATGGTACGCCGTCTGCGCATTATTCAGCACGACAGCCGCAAAAAGGAGGATATGGTTTCCTTAGGCAAAACCTCCTTTGGCAATGAGGTAGCAATTAATAAATATGTAGCTAATGCAGATAGAGTTATTTTAACAGGCGCAGTAACGTTGCATCCCTTTGCTGGCTTCGGTGGCGGTCGTAAAGCGGTTATGCCCGGCGTAGCAGCCTATGACAGCATCATGATGAACCATTGCATGACCATGTCTCCGATTGAGGGTGGTGGCTGCAACAAGGCTTGCGATGCCAGCCTTTTGGAGGGCAACCCCATCCATCAGGATATGAAGGAAAGTGCAGCATTATTAGATCCCGACTTCCTTTTGAACACAGTTTTCACTCCTGATGGCGAAATTAGTGAAATTGTAGCTGGTCATTGGTATGAGGCCTGGGCTAAGGGCTGCAAGGATTTGCTTGCTATGAGTGGTGTGCATATTAAGCAATTGGCTGACGTTGTCATCGCTTCCGCAGGTGGCTATCCCAAGGATTTGAACCTTTATCAAGCAACTAAATGCCATATGAATGCACAGTTCGCTGTGAAAAAGGGCGGTATCATGATTTTTACACTGGATTGCCCTGATATTAAAGAGCCTGCTATCTTTACCGATTGCTTTAGCCGCAATGATATGGAGCAATTTGAAAAGGATATTCGTGCTAATTTCACGATTCCGGCCTTTGTAGCCTTTAAATCCCGTTGCATCGTGAATGATGTTACTGCGTATCTTGTTACACGTCCGGAAAACTTTGATTTTGTGCGCAAAACTGGGCATGTACCCTGCAAAACCTTGCAGGAGGCTTGGGATTTGGCACAGGAAAAGCTAGCTAAGCAGGGCAAGAAGGATTATACTATTACTATTATGGGACATGCTTCTGCTACCTTGCCGATTTTAGACAAATAATTTTTAGAGCAAGTGCCAAAGGTGTCACTTAGTGCTGGAGGGGCTTGCTCTTTGTGATTTTAGGAAATGAGGAGGAATATTTATGAACACTAGAAAGGTTGGCGTCCTTGGTTTAGGTCATGTTGGTGCACATGTGGCATATAGCCTAATTATTCAAGGCATTGTGTCCGAGCTGGTACTTGTGGACTTAAAGGAGAGCAAGGTGGCTAGCGAGGTGCAGGATTTGCGAGATGCGCAAATGTATGCGCCCCACAAGGTCGATGTTAATCCTGGTACCTATGCAGACTTGAAGGATTGCGATATAATTGTCAACTGCATAGGTGATATTACTCTGTGCGCTAGCAACAATCGCCTCGATGAAATGAATTTTACTGTGGCACAGGTAAAGAGCTATGTGAAAAAGGTTATGGCTAGCGGCTTTAACGGCTATATTGTGAATATCACAAATCCCTGTGATGTTATTACTGACTTAATTTGGAAGGAAATCGGCCTGCCGAAGAACCAGGTTTTTGGCACTGGCACAGGCCTTGATACCTCCCGCTTAGTTTCCAAGCTTTCCTTGCAAACCGGCGTGGCTCATCAATCCATCAGCGCTTATATGATTGGTGAGCATGGTGCTAGCCAAATGGCTGCTTGGAGCTGCGTAAGCTTTGGTGGCGTGCCGCTGAGCGTTTTGGAAAAACAAATGCCGGAGAAATTTGACTTTGATAAGCCGGAGCTGCAAAAGCTGGCTATCGGCGGTGGTTGGGTAACCTATAGTGGTAAGGGCTGCACTGAATATGGTATTTGTTCCACCGCTGCACGTATGGTACGTTGCATTTTGAATGATGAAAAGCGCATTATGCCGGCCAGCACACTGCTGGATGGTGAATATGGCGAGCACGATGTGTTTGTGGGCGTACCTTGCCTGATTGGCAAGAACGGCATCGAGCAAATTATGGAGCTGCCTTTAACTGAAGCAGAAAAGGCGCAATTCCACTCCTGCTGTGAGGATGTGCGTCGCAATATCGCAACTGCTAAGGGCATTCCGGCAGCAGAATAAGATAATTCATTTCTGTATTTGCAACTAGCGCGCATTGCTTGCAGCCATACACGGCATAGCTAGATTTATAAACAAAACATTTGTTCCCGTAACGAATTATTACGGGAAGTAAAAGCCCCCTGCACACTGAAGCTTCAGTAAAGCAGGGGGCTAAATGTTTTAGAACATAAAGTTAGTCTTCAAACTTTTCGGGGAAGAAAATGCGCAAAACCTTTTCGTCGTGAGTTTTACCCATGGCGTTACCAATAAGGAAGAGCATAAGCGAGAAAAAGATACCCAAAACAATTTGGTGCAGGCTCATAAACTTTATCTTCATAGCCATGGTTACGCAATAAACCAGGACACCGCCGCTCATGGCAGCAATGGCACCATATTTATTAGCCTTGGGCCAGAAGAGACCAAAAATCAATACCCAGAAGAAGGCCGTTTCCAAGCCGCCGAAGGCGAACATATTAATCTGCCAAATAACAGTGGGAGGATTAATGGCGATGGCATAAACTACTAAGCCTAAAACAACGGTTGCAGTTAAGCTATACACTCTAATCATGCTGTTGGAAAGGCTTTCGCCTTTTTCTCCCTTCATGTTCATGTAAACGTCCTTGACGATGGAAGAGGAGGTTGCCAAAAGCAGGGAAGAAACAGTGGAAATAGTGGCTGCAATGGGACCGATAATGATAACGCCAGCCCAGAAGGGAGTTAAGCTCTTGACAATGGCAATTGGAATAATATTATCTACGCTGCCATAGGCCTTAATACCCTCGGTCAAAATGCCCTTGCTGAGCACGCCAATCCAGGTAGCAACCAAGGTCATAATACCGATGACAATGGTGCCGATAATCATAGAACGATGCAGAGCCTTGGTGTCCTTGTAGCTAATGCCGCGGACTACGGATTGGGGCAGGGCCAGCGTACAAATACCAACCAAAAGCCATTGGCTAATATAGAGGGAAACTGGCATTTTGCCGCGGGAGAGAGGCTCCAGCATATCAGGATGCTTGGTGCCGATGTATTGCATCATGTTGTCAAAACCGCCACCGGCGCTCATCATGCCGCCCATTAAAATGCACATACCCACAACCATGGCGATAGCGCAGCAGGCGTCGGTTACAGCTACACCCTTAAAGCCGCCGATGGTGGTATAGATAACTACGATTAAACCAAAGAGACTAAGCCCCGTTACATAGGAGAAGCCAGTAACGGCCTCAAACAATTTAGCAGCGCCTACGAATTGGGCTACCATGGTGGAGCAGAAGAAGGCTACCATCACCAGAGCTGCCATATTGGCGAGTAGATTCGACTCATAGCGAGCGCGTAGCACGTCGATAACGGTAACTGCATCAATTTCGCGAGCGATAAGGGCGATCTTTTTACCAAATACGCCCAAAACCAAGAAGATAACTACCACCTGTACAATGGCCATATAAAGCCAACCGTAGCCGATAACCCAAGCCATGCCGGGGCCACCCACGAAGGTGGATACACTGCTATAGGTGGCAGCGGTGGTCATGGCCAAAACGAAGCCACCTAGAGTGCGGCCGCCGATAAAATAATCCTTGGCGAAATTCTTTTGCCGGTCCTCCTTAGAAGCACGTTGGATATAGGCGCTAATGCCCAGCATGCCTACCAAAAAGAGTAGTACGGGAAGGAGATTGAGAAGATTACCCATTATTTTTCCTCCTCCTTGCTGTCCAAATCAAAGTTTTTGAAAACTTTTTCCGTGAGGAAAAGTGTAACTAGAATAGCAAATAGCCATGTGCCAACGCAGCCGCCCCAAACCCAGAGCGGTGTGTGTAGCAGAGTAATTTCGCTATCGGCTAAGCCGAAGCCGGCTAAACACCAAAAGATAATCACAGCAGCGGCAGCTACACAGGTCGCCTTGGCTTCCCTGTTAGCTTGACGAAATTTTTCGCTTCTTTTCATATGCAAAGCTCCTTTCCAAACACCATCATCCATACAGATAAGCAAAGCCTGTAAGCTACCCAAAATAAAGATAATGGGCTTTGCTAGTATTAACCTCTAATTACTTGCTAATGATTTATTATACCATTTATTGGCTAATGCAACAATATTAAAGTGTTCAGATACAGGTTTTTATGTTATAATAGGCGATGGTGATGTTATGAAAGAAAGGTTTTATAATTGGGCCACTATGTGGCTTACTTTGAGTGTTATCTTTTTTCTAGTGGAATATGCCACAACTTGGCTAGAGGTTGTAACACTGGGCGGCTTGGTAGCAGGTGCTGTTATCGAAGGCTTTATTGTTAACATGGGTCTAGGTCTGATGTGGCTCATCGTGAGTAAGCCTTTTAAGCAAGCCGAGCTGTCCGAGGCCATGGCTATGTATACGGAGCTCGCTAAGGCTATCGTAGTTGTGGCGGCCTTTGTGTGGGAGGGTGCGATTACGCTGGCCAAGCTCATGCCGGGCTATACCATGCATACTACGCTGCCACATTTAATATTCCTACTCTTGGTATATCCTTTGGTGGGAATTGTCTTGGAAATTTTGATTAGAAAAAGGAGTACTTTAGTTAATGGAAATTAAACTTATCGCCAGCGATATGGACGATACGCTTTTAAATAGTAAATGCCAAATTTCTGCGCGCAACGAAGCTGCTATTAGAAGCGCTTTGGCTGCGGGCAAGGTTTTTCTTTTAGCAACTGGCCGCATGTATGTCTCCGTGCGTCCTTACGCGGAGCGTTTAGGATTGGATGTGCCGCTCGTGACCTATAATGGCGCCTTAGTTAAGGGCAGCCTTAGCGGCAAGGTTTTTTATGAGCACAAGATGACCTTAAGCACAGCCAATGAGGTTTTGGCTTATTGTAAGGAAAAGGGCTACTACCTGCAGCTCTATGTGGGCGATAGCATTTTGATTCATACGGAAAATGATTGCTCCCGCATGTACAGCAAAATCAGCGGTATTCAAACAACTGCTATAGGAGATGCTGTTTATCATACGGACGAAGCTCCCTATAAAATTCTCGTGATGACAAAGCCGGAGGAATTCCAGCAGGTTTGGCAATGCATTGCTGAAAGGTTCAAGGGCAAGCTGGATGTGACTAGCTCCAAGGATAATTTTTTGGAGCTGATGGAGCCTGGCATTAATAAATGGGAAGCAGTTAAATCAGTGGCTGCTAGCTATGGTATTATCCCGGCTGAAATCATGTGCATTGGTGATTCCAATAACGATGTGAAGATGATTGCCAATGCAGGCATTGGTGTAGCAGTGGGCAATGCCAAGGATGCTGTGAAAAACCATGCCAAGATTGTGACTGCCTCTAATGATAATGATGGCGTAGCCCTAGTGATTGAGGCGATTTTAACCAAGCAGGCTGTGGAGGAGCAGCTGCAATAAAAAGATGACGGTTGTTAGTCTGTTTAAAGCAGCTGTAAACCGAAATAAAGCAGGTATTGTTGAGTATGTGAGTGTATTTTGTGACTAAAATGCTTCGATAGACGCTCGCAATACCTGCTCTTGTCATATTTATAAGGATATAATGATGGCGATTTTACCAATTTTTATACCACATGCGGGCTGTCCTCATCAGTGTGTGTTTTGCAATCAAAAAACTATTAGCGGACAAAAATCGGCAGCAGTACCCGAGGCTAAGTCACAAATTGAGCGCTGGCTTAAGTGGCTTAAGCCAAGTAAGGATAATGAGGCCGCCTTTTACGGTGGCTCCTTCACAGGACTTGATTTAGTACTGCAAAAGGAGCTTTTAGCGCTGACGGATGAGCTTTTGGAAAAAGGCGTAATCGGCAGCGTGCGCGTATCCACACGCCCGGACTATATTGATGCTGAACGCTTGGAGCTTATCCAAGCCCATCATGTGGAGCTGGTGGAGTTGGGCGTGCAGTCCATGGATGACGAGGTTTTGCAAAAGGCAGAGCGTGGACATACTGCAGAAGCAGTTTATAAAGCACATAAGCTTTTGCGTGAGCATGGCTTTAAGACTGGCGTTCAGTTGATGGTGGGCTTGCCGGGGCAAGGCTTTGCCAGTGTGCAGCAAACGGCTGCCGAAGTTGCGCAGCTAAAGCCCGATATTGCCCGCATTTACCCCGTGCTCGTGATTAAAGATACGCCGCTAGCTGCAAGCTATGCGCGGGGTGAGTACGTGCCCTTGAACTTGGAAGACGCTGTGGAGCAGGGAGCTTATGTCTATAAAGTCCTGACTAAAGCTGGTATTAAGGTTATACGCATTGGCCTGCAGCCCGATGAAGAGCTGTGTACGCCGGGCAATATTGTGGCGGGAGCATTTCATCCTTCCATGGGTGAGCTGGTGAAAGGTCGCGTGCTGCGTAACCATTTCACGCTTATTTTGCAAGAGCTTGTTACTAGTGGCGCCCAAAGTGTCATTTTTCACTGCCCACGTCGCTATGAGTCCAAGCTGCGCGGGTTAAAAAGCTGTAACCTGGCTTATTGGCAACAGCTTTTTCCTAATTTACAGATAACGATTATGCCGAGCAGCGGGGAGGGGATTAATTTATGTCTAATGGGGTCAGCATGTACGCCTGCACGTCCTTCACACCACTAGTCGATAGCGAAAGCAAAATCTTAATCCTAGGCTCGATGCCGGGCGTGAAATCCCTCACAGAGCAGGAATATTATGCGCATCCGCGCAATCGCTTTTGGCAGCTTTTGGCTTTATTACTGGGCGAAGATAATCCTGCTGATTATGTGGACAAGAAAGCAATGCTTAAAAAGCATCGTGTTGCGCTGTGGGATACGTTGGGCTACTGCGAGCGCAAGGGCAGCTTGGATAGTGATATTAAAGGTGAAGTGCCCAATGATATTTGTGGATTATTGGAGCAGTATCCTCATATTCAAGCTGTTTTTTGTAATGGTGGTAAGGCTAGCGCTGCGTTCAAAAAATATTTTGTCAAAAGCCTGTCTAGACCTGTGCATATTTACTATCTGCCGTCTACAAGTCCGGCCAATGCACGCAAGAATCTGGCGGCTTTAGAAGTGGAGTGGCGGATAATATTAGATTATTTACACTAATTGAGGATATTACGCTGTATCTACTTGTTAAGCACAACTAGTTTATGATAAAATATTAAGATACAATGGATGTAGTATGGGTTTAAATACCCAATAGATAAATAAGAATTAGGTGATTATTAGTGCGCTTAAAGTCCTTTTCAACCTATGGCTTTAAATCGTTTGCAGATAAAACTGAATTAACCTTAGACAAGGGAATTACTGCTGTTGTCGGTCCTAATGGCTCCGGCAAGAGTAATATTTCTGATGCCATTCGTTGGGCTTTAGGCGAGCAGAGCGCTAAATATTTGCGTGGCTCCAAAATGGAGGACGTTATTTTCTCTGGCAGTGGCAAGCGTCGCCCTCTGGGTGTGGCCGAGGTTAATTTGGAGTTTGACAATAGCGACCACACTTTAGCGTTGGATTTTGACACTGTCACCATCACCCGTCGCTTATATCGTAGTGGTGATAGTGATTATGCCATCAATAAGAAAAATTGCCGTTTAAAGGATATTATCGATTTATTGGCAGATACGGGCCTCGGCAAGGGTTCCATGGCCATGATCGGTCAAAATAAAATTGATGAAATTTTAAACAGTCGTCCAGAGGATAGACGCGGACTTTTTGAAGAGGCGGCTGGTATTGCCAAATATCGCCTGCGCAAGAAGGATGCTCTGCGTCGCTTGGATGATACAGCAGCTAATTTAGTTCGTATCAACGATATTCGCAGCGAGGTGGAGGCTCAGGTGGAGCCCCTAGCTCAGGCAGCTGTGAAAACAGAAAAATATAATCAGCTTAGTGCCGAGCTGCGTTTGTGCCAATTAAGCGTTTTGCTGCGCAAGCTGGATAATATGGAAAGCCTTAAGCAAACCTTGGAGGCACGCAAGGCAACCGCGGCAGACTTCTTTAGCCATCAGGCAGCAATATTAAGTAGTCGAGAAGCCGAGGCAGTGCAGGTTCAGCGTAAGCTGGACCAATTGGCCGAGGGCTATAGTCGCTTGCAGGAGGATATTGCAGCTAGAGAAAAGGCTTTGGAAAAGCTGCGCGGTCAGCAGGGAGTGCTTAGCGAGCGTGCTGAGCAAAGCCAGCGGGCAATGGACCGCTTGGAGCAAAGCAATGCTAAGCTAAATACGCAAGCGGCCGAGCTGGAGACTTTGATGCAAAGCCTAGCTACAGAGTTTGACACTGTTGATAAGGAAAGAGCAAAGGCTGAATTAGCGGTTAAGAAGCTGCAGTCTGCGCGTGATGAGCAGGCACAGGCTTTGGCAGTGGAGCAAAACAAAAGCGCTAATGTGCAAAGTGAATTCTTTGCCGGCATGCAAGCGCTGCTCAAGCTGCGCAACGAGCTGCATAGCTTGGAGCAAGCGCAGGAGCTGCGCATGCGCAAGCGTGAGGCGCTAAAAAAGAGTATTGAAGAGGCCGAGGCGATGCAGGAGCGCAGCCAAAGCCAGTATAATAGATTACTTGAAGCTCAGGCTAGCAATGGGCACCAGCAGGAGCTGGTGGCTAAGGCTGCGGAGGAGCTGAATGAAGAGCTAGAAGCACTGCGCAAAAAGCTGCACGAAATTGCTACCCAGCAGCAGCAGGTGCAGCGCGAGCTAACCAATGCTGAGACCAAGGCGCAAACACTGCGCCGCATGCAGGAAAGCTATGAGGGCTTTGGCTATGGCATTAAAGCCGTGCTAAAAGCGCAAGCACCATGGCGGCAGGACCTCATTGGCGTAGTGGCAGAGCTGATTAAGGTTGAAGATAAATACGTTGCGGCGCTGGAAACAGCGCTTGGCGAGGGCGCACAAAATATTGTCGCCAGCACAGCCCAAGCGGCCAAGCAGGCTATCGCCTTTTTAAAGCAAAGCGGTAGCGGGCGTGCCACCTTTTTGCCGCTGGATACGGTGCAGCGTCGCTATCTCTCAAAAGAAGAGGAGGCAGCGGCCAAGCTGCCAGGCGTGTGTGGCTTTGCTGTGGACCTTGTGCAATACGCACCAACTGCAGAAAACGCGATTCGTTTTCTGTTAGGTAGG
>USBV01000053.1 GCA_900553055.1 uncultured Phascolarctobacterium sp. | reverse complement strand
GCGCTCGTCACTGCGCAGGCGGCGCAGGATGTTGAGGCCGTCCTCATCGGGCAGCATGATATCGAGCAAAATTAGCTGGGGCAGCTTGTTTTCCAGCTCCTCAAACAGCTCCTTGCCGGTGCTGCAGCCCTTGGCGTCCAATCCCACGGATTGAAGTGTATAAACCTCTAATTCGCAAATATTTTGTTCGTCCTCCACGCAGTAAATCATCTCTCTTACCTCATTTCTATTTTATAGCAAACGTTATGTAAAGTGTTCACCTTTATATTATATATGATAGCTGATTTTTCCTGCGTGCGCTGTTAAATTTGCGTAAAAAATTGCTTTGCTCGCCTTTGATAGATTGCAAAAGATTTAGTACAATACTTATATATAACGAATGAGGATGGTATTGATTATGAAGTTCTTTGCTTATTAAAAAAAACTTAATAAATTAGGGGCGTCCATGGTGGAATACGCTATTGTGTTGGCGTGTATTGCTAGCATTGGCGTGACTGTAACCTCACCCAATCTCACTAATACATTGGATATCTTGTTTTCAAATGTAACCAAGATACTTGCACTTAATGACTAAGCTAGTAAACCAGCTTCTAAATATAATATTGGTGATGATGCCAAGCAATACGAAGATGCTTTAACTGCTGTTCTTGATTATCTTGGTAGTGCTCCGCTTCTTGACACCGACGGAACACTTGCTTGGGTACTGTTTAATGTCCATGGTAAACTCGACAATTTTTCTAATTACATAAATACAACGAACCTGCAAACTGCTACTTATCCAAATGTCACAAATAAACAAAAAAATTATTTTGACTTAGGACTTTCACAAGCTTTAGAAGCGACAAATTATAAGATTAATGGTGGTAGTGTTTTCTATGACAGAGAAGGCAATGTAGTGTATAACAATCCAAAAATAATCCCATTGGAGGTCAAGTCAGATATACGTATGTTGAGCTTGTCGATAAATCTACAAATTCCGTCAGTTATGTGTATTATGGGTCAGATAATACATGGCATTACTCTGCTATAAAACCATCTAAGGATGGAAATTTTTAAACTATCACAACAAAACAGCCCGCCCTTCAACCAAGAAGAGCGGGCTTTTCTTTTGCTTTTTCAACAAACTGTAAAATATGTTAGCAATGCTTATAACGCGCTTTCCACTATCTGTAAAATGCGTTAGAAGTGCCAGAAGCCGAGGAACAGAGTAATTTGTGCAGCGCAGGCGTACTTATGGTACGTCAAGCAAGCAAATTGCTCTGTGACTAAGGATAATGGTGCTTATAACGTATTTTACTCTTGAGTGAATTGGTCCTTACCAACTGCACACAGGGGGCAAACCCAATCCTCGGGAACATCTTCCCAAGCAGTGCCAGCTGCTACGCCGTTATCCGGATCGCCAACCTCAGGATCATATACATAACCGCAAATGCCGCATACCCATTTAGCCATGAAGAACAACTCCTTTCGGAAATTATTATTGTGATACCTCTATTATAGCACATAATGGGGAAATGCAAATGAAAAAATGGTGAAAAATATAGTTTGATTACGCAATCATACCTCATGGCCATTAATTTAGCCAATGCCTCGCGGCAGCCTTACTTTTGGGCCAACGCGAGGCATTTTATTATTCATTGCATTGTATTCTACGCAGCTACAAAAGTACTGAATTTTTATTAGTCCTGTGAATATATCAAAAAGAATGTTCGCTAGCTTACTTAACATCATCCGGATACTCTTCCTGAATATCCTCATGAATGTTTTCCGGCTCATGAATGAGCTGAATCTTGACGCGGGTAATACGCATTTTGGCGATTTCTTCGATGGTAAATTCTGCCTCCGGCGTCTTCACCTTCTGGCCAACCTTGGGCGGATAGTCGATTTGCGCATAAATCCAACCGCCAATGGTATCGCAGTTTTCCGTATCCAGCGCCAGCTCAAAGACGTCATTGATATCGTCCAAAAGCATTTTGCCATCCACGGAATAGGTTTTATTGCCCTTGTCTTCCACCTCGGGGCGCTCCTCGTCGAACTCGTCCTGAATTTCACCGACGATTTCTTCCAAGATATCCTCAACAGTTACCATGCCCGCCGTGCCACCGTACTCATCAATGAGCACAGCCAGCTGACTGCGATGCTTTTGCAGCATCTTCAGCAGCTTGCTGATGGGCAGGGACTCCGGCACTAGGAGCACATTACGCGCCAGGCTGCGCAAATCAGGCTTTTGCCCGGCGTTCAAATCGCGCAACAAATCCTTGATATGCAAAAAGCCGATAATATGGTCCTTATCCTCGGCACAAATCGGATAACGCGTCATGCGCTCATCCAAGGCGGTTTGGATATTCTCCTCAATGGGGTCCTCCAAATAAAGGCAAATCATATCGGTACGCGGTACCATGATATCGCTGGCACGCCTATCGGAGAAGTCAAAAACATTATCCAAATAGGTTAGCTCAGTTTTATCGATATAACCATGCTTATGGCTTTCTTCCATCAGAATACGGATTTCGTCCTCATTGTGCGCTTCCTCTGCTTCGCTGGCAGCCTCCACACCCATGCGGCGCAAAATCCAGTTAGCCACATGGTTCAAAAACCACACTGCAGGATACATCAGCTTATCGAACATCAAAAGCGGCCAAGCCACAAAAAGTACAATCTGCTCCGTCTTTTGGATGGACAGTGATTTGGGCACCAGCTCGCCCAAAACAATGTGCAAAGCAGTGATAACGCTAAAGCCCAACACAAAGGCCAGCGTGTGCTCCACATTAGCCGGCAGCTGCATCAGCTCAAACACGGGATGCATAATTTTCGCCACCGTGGGCTCGCCAATCCAGCCCAAGCCCAAGGATGCAATGGTGATACCCAGCTGGGTTACGGAAAGGAAGGCATCCAAATGCTCGGTAACCTTTTTGGCATAAACTGCCCTCTTGTTACCTTCCTTGAGCAGAGCATCCAAGCGGGAAGGACGCACCTTAACGATGGAAAATTCCGAGGCTACGAAAAAGCCATTTAAAGCCACCAAAAATAAAACAACAACTACATTGAACAGTATTATAAGATAGTCCAAACAAATCTGCAGCTCCGTCCTCAGCCGAAGCTGGCAGGTTCACCTCCATAAAAATAAGTATACAGCATATATTGTATCATAAGTAACCCAGAATGCAAAACAAAATTTTAAACATACGCATAAAATTTGCCTAGAATTTACATGCGCAAAAGAAAAACCGTGCAGGATGGTTAATCCCACACGGTTTTTATTATTTATTTAGATGGTGCATTATGGACAATATTATTTTACAGCGGATGCGCAGCGTTTGCACAGCGTCGGATGCTCAGCGTCAGTGCCAACCTCGTCGCTATAAATCCAGCAACGCTCGCACTTGTGGCCCTCAGCCGGCAGAACGGTTACCTTCAAATCCTCGCGACCGGTAGCTTCGGCGCCAGCAGCAACGCCCTCAACCAGGGTTGCTTGAGAAACGATGAGCAGGGTTGCCAGGTCTTTTTCTACGGACTTCAGGATGTCCAGAGCTTCACCCTCAGCGTGCAGCTCTACCTTAGCGTCCAAGGAGTGACCAATCTTCTTCGCTTGACGAGCCAGCTCCAGCACCTTGGTGATTTCGCTGCGGATACCAATGAAGTTATCCCACTTGGTTTCCAAAGCTTCGTCAATATATTCTTCCTTCACTGCAGGCCAAGGCAGCATTTGTACGGATTCGGGAGCGTTAGCAGGCTTCTTCATGAACTGCCAAACCTCTTCCATAGTGAAGCTCAGCACAGGAGTCAGCATAACAATCAAATCCATCAGGATTTCGTGCATTGCAGTTTGTGCGCTGCGGCGTTCCTTGCTATCAGCCTTGTAAGCATACAGGCGGTCCTTGATGATATCCAGATAGTAGCTGGACATTTCTACGGTGCAGAAGTTGTGGATTGCATGGTACAGCACATGGAAGTCATAGCTTTCATAAGCTGCAGTAACCTCCTTCTTCAACAGCTGCAGATGCATCAGAGCCCATTTATCCAGCTCCAGCATTTCCTCGAAGGGAACGGCATCCTTTTCGTAGTCGAAGTCGTTGGTATTGCCCAGAATATAGCGGATGGTGTTACGAATCTTGCGATATACCTCAGCCAATTGCTTCAGGATTTTCGGGGAGATACGGATATCTGCCTTATAATCGGAGGAAGCAGCCCAAAGACGAATGATATCAGCGCCATATTGCTTGATAACATCCTGCGGAATGATAACATTGCCCACGGATTTGGACATCTTGCGGCCTTCGCCGTCAACAACATAGCCGTGAGTCAGAACGGATTTATAGGGAGCCTTGCCGGTTACAGCAACGGAGGTCAAGAGGGAGGATTGGAACCAACCGCGATGTTGGTCGCTGCCCTCCAAGTACATATCAACAGGCCAGCCCAGCTCCGGACGCTTAGCTACTGCCATATGGGAGGAGCCGCTATCGAACCAAACGTCCATGATATCGGTTTCCTTGTGGAAATGGTCGTGACCGCATTTCGGGCACACAGTGCCAGCGGGCAGCAGCTCTTCAGCGCTATGAGCCCACCATGCATCGGAGCCTTCCTTTTCAAACCAGTTAGCAACAGCATCGATGGTTGCTTCGTTAATCAGATGCTCACCGCACTTGTCGCAATAGAATACGGGAATGGGCACGCCCCAAACACGTTGACGGCTGATGCACCAGTCATGGCGGTCGCTAACCATGTTGTGGATGCGTTGCTCGCCCCAGGAGGGAATCCATTTTACATCGTTAGCAATAGCCTTCAAGGCGTCATCACGGAAGCCATCAACGGATGCGAACCATTGGGAGGTTGCACGGAAGATGATGGGGTTCTTGCAGCGCCAGCAGTGTGCATATTGGTGCTTAATGTTTTCCTTGCCCAGCAGGCAGTTCAGCTCGGCCAAGTATTTCAAAATGGGGATATTGGCATCGAATACGAACATGCCCTTGAATTGCTCGCCAGCTTCAGCAGTGAGCTTGCCTTGGGAATCAACGGGGCACAGAATGGGCAGCTTGTACTTCAGGCCAGTTTCAAAGTCGACGTCGCCGTGACCAGGAGCGGTGTGTACGCAGCCGGTACCAGCTTCCAGGGTTACATAGTCAGCCAAAACGACGATACTCTTGCGATGGTTGTATTCGGGGAAGGGATGCTCGCATTCAGCGAACTCCATATCTCTACCCATGGTGGTGCCGAGGATGTTGGACAAATCCTTGTGGCATTTCTTGCCAACCTCGTCCAGCAAATCCTTAGCCATAAAGAGCACTTCGCCCTCGCATTCAACCCAAGCATATTCCAAATCAGGGTTCAGAGCCACAGCCACGTTCGCAGGCATGGTCCAGGGGGTAGTGGTCCAAATTACCATGTACGCCTTTTTGCCTTTAGCAGCTTCCGGGGTTTGGCCATTATCCTTAACCAGCGGCATCTTTACGAAAATGGTAGGAGTCTTTTGCTCGCCGTATTCGATTTCAGCTTCTGCCAAAGCGGTTTCGCAATGCGGGCACCAGTATACGGTCTTTTTGCCCTTATAGATATAGCCCTTATTTGCCATGGTGCCGAACACACGGATTTGTTCAGCTTCAAAGCTGTGGTGCAAGGTTACATACGGGTTATCCCAATCGCCCAGCACGCCCAAGCGTTTGAAGTCCTCGCGTTGGATATCAATCCAGTTCAGGGCGAAATCGTGGCATTTGCCGCGCAGAGTGAGGATATCCAGCTCCTTGCGGTTCAGGCCCAGCTCCTTAATGCAGGCGTGCTCGATGGGCATGCCGTGGGTATCCCAGCCGGGAACATAAGGAGTGTCGAAGCCTTGCGCATATTTGTATTTAACAATGATATCCTTCAGGATTTTGTTCAAGGCAGTACCCATATGAATTTTGCCGTTGGCATAGGGAGGGCCATCGTGCAGCACAAACTTGGGATGACCTGCATGCAGTGCTTGCTTTTTGTTGTAAATATCGTTTTCCTGCCAGAATTTCAGAAAATCAGGCTCGCGTTGGGGCAAACCAGCGCGCATGGGGAACTCTGTTTCAGGCAGATTCAGTGTTTTACCGTAATCCATTAGTCATAACCTCCAAAACCTTCATAAATATGTATAAAAATATAATTGATATCGAGCAAGGGCCACTAGAATATGCAACATAAATAGCGCTTTATCGGCTGCATTAAAAAAGCTCCGTCCCCAAATAAGGGACGAAGCCATAAATACAATACTCCGTGGTACCACCCTCATGACAAAGCACGACCTCAAAGTAAAGGGCTGCTATGCCACTCGTATGCGCTTTATCGGGCGCTCCCGTATGCAGCTACTAGCTTCGCCACATCCACTCCCAAGTGATTTTCACCCGCTTTGCTACCGACCGAGCTCACACCATCCTCAGTTCGCTTCTTCCACGCCACAGGCTACTGTCTTGTTCATCATGTTACGATATTAAAAACTCATATAATTATATATTAGGCACTGCCAAAAGTCAACTCATCTAGCTAATTTTTAAGAGCACCCAACCAAGCCTGCATCGAAAAACAGCACAGGCTACCTTTTCTCATATTTAAAGCCAAAAACACCAAAGCCCTGGCCTTGATTTAAATGGCTCACATCATTGAGGCGGAAAATTGTGTGCTCATGCCATTTATTAATGCCCAGCACGGTAACGCTGGCAGGAGCAATATCCACCGAATAATTGCATTCCACAACCTTGGGCATATCCATACCTAACCATTTAAAAATGATGTTTTGCAGCGTGCCCTTATGCGCAACAATTAACAGATTTTCCTTTTCTACATCGGCACAGCTCCACAAGCCCTGCACATTGCGCTCGTAAAATTCCGTGCGTGTTTCGCCGCCGGGATAATTGCGATGATGCAGCTCCTGCTCCGTAGCCGGCTTACAAAAAATCTTTTTGGCTTCCTCTTCGGTCTTTCCGGCCTCGACGAGGGCTTTGACTTCGTCTTTATAGTGGCGGTCGAAGGCTACGTAGAAGTCGCCGATAAGGTGGTCGCCCTTCTTGCCGGTCGATTCCGGAGTAGCGCCGTTGCCCCACTTCTGCCATGCGAGCATCGATTTGCAGATATGGATGCCGCGGTCGTTCACGATATTGGTTTTCACCACCTTGTAGCCATTGGCCTGCATGATGCGCGACAGGCTGTAGCCAAGCAGGTTGTTGCGCACGTGGCCGAGGTGAAGCGGCTTGTTGGTGTTTGGCGACGAATATTCAATCATCACCAGCTCGCTGTTGTCGTCGGCAGTCTTGAAGCCATAGTCTTTTGTTGCGTGGATATGGTCGAGCACTCCGAGCCAGAATTTCGGCTCTACAGTGATGTTAAGGAAGCCCTTTATCACGTTATACTCCTTCACCGCCTCGCAGTTGGCAACGAGATAATCGCCTATCTCCTTGGCTGTTGCGTCGGGTGCTTTGTGCGACGCTTTCAAGAACGGGAATACCACTATTGTAAGGTTGCCTTCAAACTCTTTTTTCGTTGTTTGCGGCACGATGGTTGAAGCCTCTACCTCCAAACCATAGAGCGACTTCAGCGCCTCGGCTGTAGCCGCAGAAATGATGTTATCTATCGACATTTATATGATTATTTTCTAATTATCTTAATTTCAGACTGCAAAGATAGTGCAAGATGAGTGAAGAGCAAAACAAATTTATTTGATTTTGCTCTTCCGAATCGCAGCCTATCTTATTTAAAGATAGTGCAAGGCGAGAGAAAATCAAAATCAAGCTTGCTTGAAATTTTTGATTTTCCTCTAAGGCCCTTAAGGTCCTTAAAGTCCTTAAAGCCCCTAAAGTCTTTTTAAAATCAAATTCTTTTCTGTAGCTTTGCACACATGAACCAGACTGAACGCATAATCGGATCGGAGATACTCCGCAAACTTCCCTACGAGCCCAACAGCCAGCAGATGGAAATCATTGCCGCGCTGAGCAAGTTTGTCGCCGACACCGACGACCGCTCGGTCTTTCTGCTCAACGGATATGCCGGAACGGGCAAAACATCGCTCGCAGGAGCGCTTGTCGCAGCTTTGCCAGCACTGCGCCGACAGGCTGTGCTGCTGGCACCTACGGGACGGGCGGCGAAGGTGTTTGCGGCATACTCGCGCCACAGTGCATTCACCATACACCGCAAAATCTACCAAAGCCGGCGCTACAACCCCGAGGACTCGCATTTCTGCCTTGCTCGCAACAACCACAAGAACACGCTGTTTATTGTCGACGAGGCGTCGATGATTGCCAACAACGCGTCGGAAGGGGCGGTGTTTGGCACGGGATGCCTGCTCGACGACCTTATCACCTACGTTTACAGCGGCGAGGGATGCCGCCTGATTCTGCTCGGCGACGTGGCTCAGCTGCCGCCGGTGGGCTACACCGACAGCCCGGCTCTCGCACCTGCCACGCTGCAGGGCTACGCCCTTACGGTCTACAGCTTCTCGCTGACCGAGGTGGCGCGACAGCGCAGTTCGTCGGGCATACTGCACAACGCCACGATGATACGGCAGATTATCGCTTCGGGAAAGCTGGAGGCGCCGACGCTCGAAATCTCCGGCTTCGACGACGTGGAGGTGGTGAGCGGTGAGTTTCTGTCGGAAAAGGTCGATGAATGCTACGCGCAGGAGGGAGGCGCGGCTGAGACAATAATCATCACGAGGAGCAACAAGAGGGCGGTGATGTTCAACCAGGGAATACGCGCACGGGTGCTGTATATGGACGCGGAAATAACCACCGGCGATATGCTGCTCGTGGCGAAAAACAACTATTTCTGGGCTGCCGACTACGACGGCATTGACTTCATCGCAAACGGCGATGTGGCGGTGGTGAAACGCATCTCTGAGGTGACGGAGGAATACGGCTTCCGCTTTGCCGACGTGACGCTCGAGTTCCCTGACTACAACAATGCGGAAATCGATGCGAAAATAATCCTCGACGCGCTCTATGCGGAGTCGCCGGCACTGTCGCGCGAGCAAAACAACAATCTGTACCTGCGTGTGATGGACGACTATGCCCACATCACGCGCAAAAGCGAGAAATACAAACGTCTGAAGCAAGACCCGTTCTTCAACGCGTTGCAAGTGAAATTCGCCTATTCCGTGACGTGCCACAAGGCGCAGGGCGGACAGTGGAAAAACGTCATGGTCGATCTGAGCGGTCTCAGCACGCCTTCCGACGCTCCGGAGGCCGAGATGGTAAACTTATACCGCTGGCTCTATACGGCGTTCACACGAGCTACAACCAGACTGTATTTAATTAACCCGCCGGAGAGCTGGGTTTCCTGACTGCCACTCTGCGGACGCGATGAATCGCGTCCCTACAGGTCCGGATATTGACCCGATGAATTACAGT
>USBV01000052.1 GCA_900553055.1 uncultured Phascolarctobacterium sp. | reverse complement strand
TGCACACGGCGATTAAGCCCTCGCGCTGCTTATTGGGCTTTTCCAGCTTCAACGTCTTCGCTAGCGGCGAATACACAATATTAGGCACCACTAAGCGCACCAGCTCCGCCTGTTCAGGCGTCGCCCGCGTGCCAAAAACCTCGCCCTGTTCCGCTAGCAGGCGCACATAAATCGCCTGCAAATACGCGTCGGGCTTATTGGGACAATACACAACCTCCGGAAAGCCGGAGCGAAGCTCTCTATAAGTATCAAGCTTAGCATAGCCCATATCCTCATACGCCTTGCGATTAAAATAACGCTCCGCTTCACTAATGGACATGCTGCCATTTTGCACAGCCTCGAGTACAGTCTTAGAGTCCACTGCCCTACCTCCCTTTATAGCAAGGACTTAGTCCACAGCTGCGAACTAAGTCCTAAAAATATTCTATTTAGTTCACGGCCAGCTTATCAAGTCGGCCTTAGCTTACAGCAAATTCTTAACCACTGCCAGCTCCATCTTATCCGCAGGAATAATCTCGCTATGCAGCACGGGCAAATCCTTTAAGGCCAGCATGCGTGGCGGAATCTCTTCCCCTGTCTTAGCATTGAGCTCATCCAAATTAGCAAAGGGGTCCGCGCCGGCAGGCTGGGTGTCCTCCAGCGCATCCAGCACGCTATCAGCAAATTTATAGGGACTTGCAGTGCTCAGCACGATGGAATACGTATCATCACTAGTGAGGAAGCGATACTTTTCCAGTGCACGCCAAGCCACTGCAGTGTGGGTATCCATCAAATACTTGTAATCGCCATAAATACGACCAATAGCCTCCTTGGTCTCCAGCTCATCCACCCAAGCACCAAAGAATTCCGTTTGCACACGCTTCAAAACATCGTTATCAATTTGGTAAACGCCCTCGGTATTCAAGCGCTTCATATAGTTAGCCACCAACGCAGCATTTTCATCGGTCACATTATACAGCAAGCGCTCCAGATTGCTGGAAACAAGAATATCCATGGACGGAGAAATCGTTTTATAAAATTCGCGGCGCTTATCATAGGTGCCGGCATTGATAAAATCAGTCAAAACCTTGTTGCTATTAGATGCGCACAGCAAACGCTCCACGGGCAGGCCCATCAGCTTAGCATAATAGCCAGCCAAAATATCGCCAAAATTGCCGGTGGGCACAACAAAGTTCACCTTGTCGTCAAAGCTGATTTTGCCGGCAGCGACGGCATCCACATAAGCACTAAAATAGTACACAATCTGCGACACCAAGCGGCCCCAGTTGATGGAGTTAGCAGAAGAGAAGGTAAAGCCATTTTTAGACAGCTCATCGCTGAGCACCTTATTGCCAAAAATTTCCTTTACACCGCGTTGAGCATCGTCAAAATTGCCCTCAATGCCAAAAACCTTCACGTTTTTGCCCATTTGGGTAATCATTTGGCGCTTTTGGATATCGCTCACGCCCTCGCTGGGATAGAAAACAATGATTTGGGTGCCCTCCACATCGGCAAAGCCCTCCAAAGCAGCCTTACCGGTATCACCGGAGGTAGCAACCAAAATAACCACCTTATTGGTTTCGCCAGTTTTTTTCATGGAGCGAGTCAACAGATGGGGCAAAAGCTGCAGTGCCATATCCTTAAAGGCGGAGGTGGGACCATGCCACAGCTCCAGCACAGCAGTATTATCATTCACCTGCACCAACGGCACAGGGTTATCACCAAATTTTTCCTTGGCGTAGGCAGCATTCACGCATTCGCGCAGCTCATCCTCGCTAAAATCAGTCAAAAATTGCAGCAATACATCGATTGCTCTTTCAGTATAAGGCTTTTTAGCCATGGCTTTAATATCGCCCATACGCATGCTAGGAATGCGCTGGGGCACAAACAAGCCACCATCATCGGCCAAACCACGAGTAATCGCATGGGCTGAGCTCATTAAATCTGTTTTCCCTCTTGTACTAACATATAACATGACAAAACCTACTTTCCTCAGATAAAATTGGTCATCTATATCTCTAAAAATCAGCTATTAAGCCATTCTACATGCTAATTTTATCACAACTAGCCTTCTACTACAATACTTTACGCAAAAATCAGCGGTACAACTGTCGCATTGGTCGCCCTTTGTAGGTCCTGCGGCGCTGCCACAATCTGCATGCCGCGCTGCCCTGCACTGATGGCTATTTCGGGCCAATTATTGCTTGTTGCATCCATATACACGGGATAATTCTTTTTGGCGCCCAAGGGAGAGCAACCGCCGCGGATATAACCCGTCAGGGGCAGCACCTCCTTTAAGGCCACCAGCTCCGCCCTTTTATTGCCGCTCGCCTTGGCCAAGGCCTTTAAATCCAGCTCGCCATCACCGGGAATCACGGCAAACATCACGCCATTTTTATCGCCGCGCACACACAGCGTTTTAAAAACCTGGGAGGCCGGCATGCCCACCTCCTGCGCCACATGAATCGCATCCAGATGCTCCTCATCCACCGCATATTCTATCAATTTATATTCTATCTTCAGCTCGTCCAGCTTGCGCGCTGCATTGGTTTTTTTATTATGTTTCATGCCAGAAAGCCTCCTTAACACTAGAGAAATTATCTTATCTCTGCTATAATAGCACTAGATATACCCCAAATGCAAATATTTTTGGGAAAAAGCGGAAGGTAAGCAAAGTGGAGATTAAAATTATCTGTGGACAGCTGGAAATTGTCCCCGGCCGCCCCGATGTAAACTACGAAAAAATTATGCAGTCAATTACGGCTGCGCGTGCGCAAGGAGCCGATATTTTGCTGCTGCCTGAAATGGCACTGCCGGGCTATTTAATTGGTGATGTGTGGGAGCAGCAAAGCTTTTTGGATGACTGCGATTACTATTGCCAAGAAATTATTAAGGCTAGCACAGGCCTTTGCATCGCCTTTGGCAGCGTGGCCATGGAAAAGGATAAGCTAAATGAGGATGGACGCCTGCGCAAATACAACGCCGCCTTTGTGTGCCAGGATGGCAAGCTGCTGGGCGGCTATCAGGGACGCAGCTTCATTATCAAAAATTCCCTGCCCAATTACCGCGAATTTGACGACTGCCGTTATTTTTACAGCCTACAAAAGCTGTGCGCCGAAGAAGGCGCTAGCGTGGAGCAAGCACTGCAGCCCGTAGAAATCACTATTCGTGGCACCAAGGTTAAGCTTGGCATCATGCTGTGCGAGGATGGCTGGACCGAAAACTACCATCTCAACGTGCCGCAAGCACTGGCGCGTAACGGTGCGCAAATTCTGTGTAATCTATCCTGCTCGCCCTATACGCTGGGCAAAAACCGCAAGCGCAACCGTCTTTTTGGCGCGCAAGCCAAGGAAGCCGGCATCCCGCTCCTCTATTGCAACAATGTGGGCATCCAAAACAATGGCAAAAACATCTTTACTTATGATGGCTGCAGCTCCGCCTATAATGGCGACGGCACTTTAGTTACCTCTGCCGAGATGTATGATGATACACTGCTGGAAATGACCTGGGATACGCAGGCTAACTGCATCATCCCCAGCTGCCCTCCCGCCGTTTTACCCGAGGAGCCGCAGAATATTTACCTTACGCTTAAATATGGTACGACAAAATTTTTGCAGCAATGCGGCATTAAAAAAATGACCATTGGCCTTTCCGGCGGCATTGACAGTGCTGTCACAGCCGCCATGTATGCCGATATTTTAGGACCGGAAAATATCCTTTTGCTAAACCTGCCCTCGCGCTACAATTCCACTACTACCCAAGATTTGGCCTATAGCTTAGCTAAAGCGCTTGGCGCCAACTACGCCGTGCTACCTATCCAAGAGAGCTACGAGCACACTGTGAGCCAGCTGAGCACTACCCCAATTACAAATTTGGGCACAAATGCAGCCTTCAACCTTACGCTGAGCGGCCTAGTTAAAGAGAACATCCAAGCGCGTGACCGTGGCGCACGCCTTATCGCAGCTGCCAGCGCCGCCTTCGGCGGAGCGTTCAGCTGCAATTCCAATAAAGCAGAGCTCGCCGTGGGCTACGCCACCTTTTACGGTGACATCGCCGGCGCCATCGCCATGATAGGCGATTTGTGGAAGCACCAGGTGTACGCTTTAGGCCGTTATCTGAACGAAGCAATCTTTAAGCGAGAGGTTATTCCTGAAGCCATCTTCACTATTCGCCCCAGCGCCGAGCTAAGCGATGCGCAAACCGTGGGCAAGGGTGGCGACCCGCTCGTTTATCCATATCACGATTACTTGCTGCGTGCCTTCATCGAAAACTGGCACAAAACAACCCCCGCCGACATTTTGCGTTGGTATAAGCAGGGCATCCTAGCCCAGGAGCTGGGCTGCAGCGAGGCAGCACTTGCCGAAGCATGCCCCAACGCCGAGGCGCTCATCGCCGACCTAGAGCGTTGGTGGAAGCTGTTCGCCGGCTTTGCCGTGGCCAAACGCATCCAAGCGCCGCCGGTGCTATCCCTCACCAAGCGTGCCTTTGGCTACGACCATCGGGAAGCACAGCTTACCCCCTATTTTTCACGCGAATATCATTTGCTAAAGAAAGAGTTGTTAGCTCATGAGTAATTTGGACAAGGCAACATTCATTGAACAAGCTAAAAAAATCAGTCTGGAATCCTTTTGGGCCTATTTTGTAGAAAACAACATGTCTAAAAGCTGTATTAATATGCCTCCGGAGCGTTTTAAATCCTTCTGCATCGATACGCTCCACAATCACGTTGATTACAAGGATTTTTTGGAATATATTCTCCCCACCACGGAATATGAGCACAGTGCCTATGTGGAGGATGTGCAAACGCAGGCTCCCTTTGCTACGGAGGAGCTGTGCGTAGTATTCTTAACCGCGAAGGTTTTCTTCGTTATCGACAATGGCTACAAAATTCAGTACAATATTCGTATTTCCTATATAGTGACGCAAAATAAGGGCAAGCTGGAAATTTTGCATCTGCATTTTTCCATGCCGCATAAAAATATCCGCAACATCCATTTGCACAACCAATACGAGCAAATAGAAAACAATTACTTATATATTAATCCGCCAATCGAACAGGCAACTAAGGGTGCTGCCACTGCAGCGGGCATGTATTCTCCCAACGGTCTCATCTTCTACCAAATTTCCGGCAAGGAGCAGGTGAACTTAGTCAACGAAGCACTGTATAAACTATTAGGTTATACCAATAATAGGGACTTATTAGAGCACACTCAAGGTAAGCTGGAAAGGCTTGTCGCTCCCCAGGATTGGCCACGTGTGCACAAGCAGCTAGCCAAGCGGGAGCCAGGCAAGGTTTTCAATATGAATGCCAGCTTTCTGCGCAAGGATGGTACCAGCGTGCGCGTATTGCTGCGCGGCAATTATGTGGAGGAGCACAATCAATTCTATAT
Source organism: uncultured Phascolarctobacterium sp. (assembly GCA_900553055.1). Classification (GTDB taxonomy): domain Bacteria; phylum Bacillota; class Negativicutes; order Acidaminococcales; family Acidaminococcaceae; genus Phascolarctobacterium_A. The sequence continues at coordinate 4,020 of USBV01000052.1, read as the reverse complement.
TCTTAGTCTCACACCGCTGTTGTTACCGGATGAACAGCTGGCAAGCAATGCTTTGCTTGCTACCGAAAAGGCTGACGAGGATTATAGCATTTCCTACGAGCTCTTTTTGAAAATCGCGCTGGATATTTTTGTGCAATATGGTCTTGACAAAGGCATTCCCCATCTTTTGGAGCTCGCAACTACTGTGCTCAATGCTCATAACGGTTCCATCTTTGATGTAAGGGACCTTCAAGCCCCTATCAAATTAGTGCGCAATTACACAACGCCCGGCTACAAAAAGATTCTTCCCTTCTTTGTTCCCGCTAGATGCTCTCTGTATTGGACTCATAGGTTCACCACGTTTAAGTTTGATAAGCCCGAAAACATGCCCGAGCCATTGCACAGTATTTACCAGCAACAGGGAATCTATGCTTGGATGTTCCAAATTATCACTGTAAATGGCAAGGAAAGCTTTATCATCAACTTTTTGCGTCAAAAGGAAAGCAAGCCTTGGACGGAAAACGAAGTAAAAATCATGAATTATACTGCCAAAATGTTTGCTTTACTTTTGGAGGATTATGCTAAGAAAAATCCGGTTCAAAGTGTTTTTAACGGAGGTGCATTATGATAAAAATTCTCGTTCATTCTCCTGCACCTCGCGAGCTGGAACAGCTTTTAGCCTATAGCACCCTGTTTGATTTGGAGTTTCAGTTTTGCCAAACTCCGGTGCAGGCTTTAGCTGCCTATACAAGCTTTAAGCCGCATTGTTTTTTAGTGCAATGCGAGCAGCCCCTAGTTGCGGAGCTCAAGCTCGTGAAAAAGCTTTCACCCATTTTGCCTGTCTTTGCCGTTACCAATAGTACAGATGAACGTGTCGGCCTGCGTCTTTTAGATGGTGGCGCCGATTATTTGGTGCACCTGCCCTGCGGCAGCGTGGAGCTATATTATCAAATCAAGAATTTTTTGCGTTTGACTAAGCGGGCTCAGCAAAACAATAACCGCATCATGCGTTTGGGTGATTTGCAAATTTTCCTCCACAATAACCAAGTGATGCTCAAGGGCGAGCTTTTGCCACTCACAGCGACAGAGTTCAAGCTGCTCTTGGTTTTCGCCCATAATCTTAACCAAATCGTGACTGTCGACAAGCTATATCAAGAGGTTTATCCACAGAGCGAAATAAAATATACCAGCCGTGCCTTAAATATGCATATTTCCAACCTGCGCCACAAGCTGCAGTTGGAAGAATTTGCTCCCCTGCGCTTAGAAACGCGGCGTGGTAAGGGCTTTGGCCTATTCTATAACCAACCCACTGCAAATGCTTTTGAGGGAGGTGAGGACGATGCTTGATGCTTCCTTTGCAGAGCAGGCTCGCCAAAGAACACTGGACTTTTTCCAAGCATACTGCATAGATAATAATATGGATAAAGTTCTCAGCTATTTTTCCAAGCAAAGCAGCTATATTGGCTGGGGCTCCCAGGAAATTTATCCAGATTATGCTGCCATCGTCGCCACTGCTCACGAACGCTTGACTATTCCTTTTTTTGTACAGTTTGATGACATTAGCATGGAAACAATCAATGCTACGGATAATTTTTGTGTAGTGCTCTTCACTGCCAATCTATCTTACCAAACCGATAAGGGAGCCACAGTTCGCGAGCTTGAAAGAGCAACCCTTGTGTATCGCAAAGAAAATGGCGAACCGAGGATTGTTTATTTGCATTCCTCCGCAGCAAATAAACTGCATGACCTAGGCAAAATTCTTCCGCTAGAGCACGGTGCGGAGGTTACGCGTCGCCTCACCCAGCTGGAATGCGACCGCTCCATGGCTGTTGATATGTGCGAACACACGCCCAATGGACTTCTTTACTGCCTTATCGGTGAGCATTTCCCGCTTGTTTATGCCAACCAATCCCTGTGTGATATCCTTGGCTTTAAAGACTTTAGCGAGCTTATAGAATACACTAAAGGTCAAATGGATCGCTGCATTTATCAGGCTGACCTAGAGCTTCTCAAGCAAGTTCTGCTTAGCTTTTCTAATGGTGTTCCCTACACTATTAACTACCGCGTTCTAACTAAGCAGGGACAAGTAAAATGGGTTATGGAGCGTAGCCGTTATGTGCTTGATGCGGAGACTGGCGAAGAGTATTATATCTGCACCATTATTCCCTTGGAGCTGGAGCAGGAAGACTTTGCTTATGGCAATTTAGTTGATTATACTTATATCGAAAATGCTCCCCTTTCTGTGGAGCGCTTTCTGGAGCAAACCTTGGCTTATATGGATTTTCATGACCGTCCCGCTGTTTGCCAAAAGCTGTTGCAGCATTGCTGTGAAACGCTGCAGGCTTCATGTGGGGTAGTTTCCATTATTCATGAAGGTTCAAAGAAAATAGAGCCACTTTATTATTATGATAAAAAGAATTTTCCCATTGACTTTATTCTAAGCAATTTTTACTGGGAGGATATTGCACCATATTTCACAGAGGATGGCTTTAGTCTTTGTACTGATCTAAACAATGTTCCTAGCTGTGATATGTATAGCAAATGCGAAAACACTTTGCGTTCCGGTATCACAAAAACGATTGTGATTAAAGGGCAAAGAAAATACCTATTAAGTATTCTGCATCGTGACAAAGTCCACACCTGGACGGAAAGCGAGCAGGATATCGTGCTGCAAAGCAGCAAGCTGTTCAGCCTTTTGTTGGATGAGGATTTTTAAATTTAATCGATACTAGCTCTTCTGATATGAGCGCCCCTATAGCACAACCAATTTCAATTTGCGGCTATTGCCAATAATTACAAAAAACTCCATCCCCCAGCCAACCGCTAGCGAGATGGAGTTATTTTTTGCTTCCATTATGCGAACTTTTGTTGTGTTTATTACCAAGACCTTATGGCCTTTGGTATGTTTATCATCGCATTACTGACCTTCATTCGTTTGATGTGTCTGTGTGTCTGTAATCGTTTTTCGTAAAAGAAGACCCCATCCCTAAACTTGCCCAGCGCGGGATGGAGTTTCTTAACCCATAACTGCGGTCAACCACCTTGTGGACGGTTGCCCTTGCATATATAGTTAAACACTTTCTTGCGCTTCGCGCAAGTTTTTCTATTTTATGAGCTAAGCTTTAAGAATAATGTGTATAGCTTACTCCTCTACTTCATCATAGAGCTGCTTCACAGTTGCATCAACTAATGCGCCAATGCTGGAGACGCTGCGCTCCTGCGGCAGGCCGCTAGCATCATAGCCCAAGGGCAGCTCCGTGCAGGCCGTCATCACAGGTACATCGTGCTCGCGCCACAGCTCCTCCACCAGCTCGCGCATCATCGCTCCCGCTTCGACGAACTTGTTCGCCTTCACGAAATTAATCACCTGCTGGGACTTGTCGCTTTGCTCCTCGTTCGGGATGAACAGCTTCAGTCCATGCTTATCGGCGCAGGCTTGATAAAGGCCGCAGGCTCTGGTGCCCTTGGTAGAAAGCATCCACGCGCCGTTCGGCGCGATGGCCTTAGTAGCCAGCACAGTGGCCTCAATAATGTGCACCAACGGCACGGGCAGCTCATCCTTAAATTGGTCGATAAAGTAATGCGCTGTGTTGCAGGGCACTGCGAGTACATCCGCTCCCATGTCGCACAGCTTCATCAAATCCTCCTTCAGCTGGGGCAAGGGGCTGGGGCCGAGGCCGCAAATGGCAGTGCCACGGTCGGGGATTTCGCAATCCGCAATCATATACACAACAGGGTGCTCCTGGTCAATGTTAGCAGGGCATTTTGCTGCCAGCTGGCGCAAGAATTCTGCGCTGGCAGCGGGGCCCAGTCCACCGAGGACGCCTAATTTTTTACCGTTTTTTACATATTTAGTCATAATAATTTTCCCTCACTATTAACCCCTCCACCGCTTACGAGGCGGAGGGGTTTTCTTTACTTCTGCTCCAACAAATAAATATCTGCGATTTCCTTCACTGTCTCCACATTCGTGGGAATCTGGTTCGTCTTCAGCACGCGGCGATACTCCAGCCCACGCACTAAAATATACTTGTGCTGGCC
>USBV01000051.1 GCA_900553055.1 uncultured Phascolarctobacterium sp. | reverse complement strand
AGTTGGTGCCGGTTGCGCAAGCGGTTACAATAGCAGTGTTAGGACCCTTCAGGCCGCAGGCAATAGCGATTTGGCCAGCGCTCATGTTAGGAATTTCCATCGGAATAAAGAAGGGGCTGATCTTGGAGGGGCCCTTAGCGCCATACTTCAGGGATTGATCCAGGAAGGTATGAATGCCGCCAATGCCACTACCAACGCATACGCCACAGCGCATAGCATTTTCCTTGCTCATATCCAGCTTAGCATCCTCGATAGCCAATTTGGCAGCAGCAACTGCCAATTGGGTTACGCGGTCCATGCGTTTGCCTTCTTTTTTGTCGATATAAGCAGTGTAATCAAAATCCTTTACCTCTGCAGCAATCTTCACGGTGAAGCCCTCAGTATCAAATTGAGTGATGGGGCCTACGCCGGATTTGCCGGCAACCAAATTGCTCCAGAAGGTTTCCTTGCCGATACCAATAGGAGTAACAGGGCCTACGCCGGTTATTACAACTCTTCTTTTACTCAAAATTATTCACCTCGTAGTTAAATTTTTGCGATATCTTCTTTGATTCTGCGGAAAATTTCTTTTACCGGCAGAATCTCCTTGATTTTCCACATATTGGCACCGGTAAATACCAGGCCGGTCTCCACATCACCCTGTTGCGCGCGGGTAAGAGCACGAATAATGCAGAAGCTGTGGGTACAATGCTTCAAGCACAAATCACATTGAGTGGGTTTGGGAGCTCTATTTTCCAAAGACAATTGTGCAAAGGGATTGCGAATAGCGCGCCCCTTGTAGCCAACAGGGCTATCGATTTGAACAACGTCTTCTTTTGTCATTTTCAAATAAAATTCCTTCAGGGCAGGTGCGCCATTGGATTCCTCGCTGGCAGCAAAACGACTGCCCATTTGCACACCACTGGCACCCAGGTTCAAAAGCTCTGCCACATCCTGGCCGCACACTGCGCCGCCAGCAGCGATGACAGGTATATTAACGGATTTTACAATCTCCGGAAGAATCTCTTTAATGGATTGTTGGGTACCAAGATGACCACCTGCTTCGGTGCCTTCAACAACGATAGCAGATGCACCCAGCTTTTCAGATATTTTAGCCAGCTTTACAGAAGATACAATAGGTACTACTTCAACACCATATTTACGTCCGACGGCAAAAATATCTCTTGAAAAACCGGCGCCGGCCACGATTAAATCAATTTTTTCTTCTGCGGCAGTGGTAATCAGCTCCAAAAAAGCCCTTGCAGCAAACATGCAGTTTATACCGATGATACCCTTTCCCCCGGTCAACTCACGTGCCACCCTAATCTCCTTGCGCAGCTCATCGCAGCTCATGCCGGATGCAGCAATCAGGCCAATACCGCCTTCATTTGCTACAGCTGCTGCCAGACGGGCAGTGGACAACCTAATAGCCATGCCTCCTTGTACAATCGGTACCTGTGCAAGCAATTTACCGATTTTCAGCACTGGTAGTTTCAACAAATATCCCCCATTTCAGGACCAAAGTAGCTTGTGTTGGGGGAGCGCAGCGGCTCCCCCTAAACATAAGCCGATAAAGCATTATTTTTCTTCATCCAGCAGCTTAACAGCGTCAGCTACAGTGCGAATCTTTTCAGCTTTTTCATCAGGAATTTCAACACCGAATTCCTCTTCGAAAGCCATGATCAGTTCAACGATGTCGAGGGAGTCAGCGCCGAGGTCATCGATGAAAGCGGATTCCATCTTTACTTCGTCAGCGTCAACGCTCAGTTGTTCAACAGTGATGTCTCTTACTTTTTCGAAAGTGCTCATTACGATTCACCTCCTTCCACTAGGCAAATTTGCAAGGTTGCCTTATTACATTACCATACCACCGTCGACATGTAAAGTCTGTCCGGTTATATATTTGGCGTCGTCACTCACAAGGAAGACAACAGCCTTGGCAATATCTTCAGGATCTCCCAATTTATGTAAAGGAATAGTATTCAGCATACCTTCAACCACCTTTTCAGAAAGAACGGCGGTCATATCGGTTTGGATGAAGCCGGGAGCGATAGCGTTCACGGTGATGCCGCGAGCAGCAACCTCTTTCGCTACAGCCTTAGTGAAGCCCAAAACGCCAGCCTTAGCAGCAGCGTAGTTTGCTTGACCGGCATTACCCATCAGACCTACAACGGAGCTGATGCTAACAATGCGACCAGCCTTTTGCTTCATCATGTATTTTACAGCAGCCTTGGTGCAGTTGAATACGCCCTTCAGGTTGGTGGTGAGCACTGCGTCCCAATCCTCCTCCTTCATGCGCATCAGCAGGCCGTCACGGGTGATACCGGCGTTATTAACCAGGATATCAATGCGACCAAATTCCTTCACAGCAGCGTCCATCATAGCGGTAGCAGCTTCGTTGGAGGAAATATCAGCCTGCAGCACCAGAGCCTTGCGGCCCATAGCTTCAATTTCAGCAGCAACTGCTTTAGCAGCAGCTTCGCTGCCAGCATAGTTAACTACTACGTCAGCGCCCTCAGCAGCCAATGCCAAAGCAATAGCGCGGCCGATGCCGCGAGATGCGCCGGTTACTAGCGCTTTCTTACCTTCAAGTTTCATAAACTTTTTCCTTTCTTCCCTTAGGCAATGCTTATAGCACGCCATCTAACGCACTCTAAGCATTGTGACGAATATTTTATTTAAGCCTTCAGAGCAGCCAGAGTTTTTTCCAGACTTGCGGGATCTTCTACGTTAAGAGCAGTCATGCCCTTAGCAATCTTCTTGGTGAAGCCGGTGAGCACCTTGCCGGGGCCAACCTCAACAAAAGTATCCACGCCATTAGCAACCATATTACGTACGGAGGTTTCCCACAGAACCGGGCTAGCAGCTTGCTTAACCAGGAGCTTTTTGATTTCTGCGCCGCTTACAACCTCTTGAGCAGTTACGTTAGCAACAACGGGAATCACGATATCCTTAATTTCCATAGGAGCCAGCACCTCTGCCAAACGGTCAGCAGCGGGCTGCATCAGGGTGCTGTGGAAGGGTGCGCTTACGGGCAGCAGCACGGCACGCTTAGCACCAGCAGCCTTCAGAGCTTCGATAGCCTTGTTTACAGGGTCAACAGCGCCGGCGATTACTACTTGACCAGGGCAGTTGAAGTTTACAGCTTGTACAGCTGCGCCCATCTCGGCTTCAACAGCCTTGCAGATTTCTACAATCTTGTCGCTGTCCAAGCCCAAAACTGCAGCCATGGAGCCTTCGCCCACGGGCACAGCCTCTTGCATGAATTGGCCACGCTTGTGCACAGCTACAACTGCGTCAGCGAACTTCATCGCACCAACATTAACCAGAGCGGAATATTCACCCAGGCTATGGCCGGCAGCTACAGCACAGCTAATACCACGCTCCTTCAGTACAGCGCCACAAGCGGTGCTAGCGGTGAGGATGGCAGGCTGGGTGTTGGCGGTCAGCTGCAGGTCGGAAGCAGGGCCTTCAAAGCACATCTTGCTGATGGAATAACCAAGAGCGTCGTCAGCCTCTTCAAAAATTTGTTTAACAATAGGGTATTCATCATAAAATGCCTTGCACATACCCACAGTTTGGGAACCCTGTCCCGGGAACACAAAAGCAATCTTGCTCATGGGAAAAACCTCTCTTTCTAATTATACTCGCTAATTACAAAACCTTCTATAGTCAAATGCATTTTTTCTTAAAAATCTTATTTGCTCCACTTCAGTACAATGGCAGCCCAGGTGAGACCTGCGCCAAAGCCATCCAGGATAATGTTATCACCCTTCTTCAGCTTGCCTGCAGCCTGTGCCTCGCACAGAGCGATAGGAATAGAGGCAGCGGAGGTGTTGGCATACTTATCCACATTCACCCATACCTTTTCCATAGGCAGCTTCAAACGCTTCGCAGCGCTGGTGATGATGCGCAGATTAGCCTGATGCGGGAAGAGCATATCCAGCTCTTCCGGCTTCATGCCTGCGTTTGCCAAGGCCTTCTTCGCAGTTTTACCCATAATTTGGATGGCAAATTTAAAGACCTCGGTGCCATTCATATGAATGGTGTGCTCGTTATTAGCCACGGTTTCGGGGCTGGCCGGCTTACGGCTGCCGCCTGCGGGCTGGAACAAATGCTTGCCACCGTTGCCATCAGCACCCATATCGATGCCCAGCACGCCGTAGCCCTCTTCAACCTCGCCCACTACTGCTGCACCAGCGCCATCGCCGAAGAGTACGCAGGTGTTTCTATCCTTCCAGTTCATAATGCGAGACAAGGTCTCCGCACCAATAATCAAAATTTTATTATACAGGCCAGTTTTTGCCATTTGGCTAGCCACTGCCAGGCTGTACACAAAGCCGCTGCAACCTGCTGCCAAATCAAAGGCAGCTGCGTTCTTAGCGCCCAAGCGAGCTTGCACTAAGCAGGCAGTGGAAGGGAAAATGTGGTCGGAGGAAGCAGTTCCTACGATGACCAAATCAATTTCCTCCGGGGATACCTTGGCATCCTCCAAAGCCTTTACAGCTGCATTGTAAGCCAAATCGCTGGTTGCTTCTTCCGGAGCAGCAATATGTCTTTGTTTAATACCGGTGCGTTCAGTGATCCATTCATCACTGGTATCAACCATTTTTTCCAAATCAAAATTAGTCAGAGTTTTTTCAGGAACATAATGTCCCACGCCTAAAATACCAACTGCTCTTGTCATTTATCTATTTCCTCGTTTCTTTTTGATTCAGCAATGCGCTGGGCAATAATGCTGACTACATCCTGCTCGGCAAAGTCCATTGCCACACGAATTGCATTGGTAATCGCCTTGGCCTTGGAGCTGCCATGGCAAATTATAAAAGGAGCGCGAATGCCTAAAAGCAAAGCACCGCCGTATTCCGCCGGGTCCAGACGCTTTTTGAGACTTTTGAGTGCCGGTTTGATCAGAAGGCCGCCAAGCTTAGCTAAAACGCCACCATTCATAATGGCTTCCTTCACGAGAGTCATAATGGCGTTTGCCAAGCCCTCACCAAACTTCAGCACCACATTACCTACAAAGCCATCGCAAACTACTACGTCCACAGTGCCCTTGTTAATATCACGACCCTCCACATTACCAATGAACTTGATGGTCTTTTCCTTTTTCAGCAAAGGATAGGTTGCCAGAGCTTGTTCGTTACCCTTAGTTTCTTCTTCACCGATGTTCAAAAGTCCTACCCGCGGCGAAGAAATTTTAAGAATTTTTTCTGCATAAACCGTGCCCATGATAGCGCTTTGGGCCATATGCTCAGGCTTGGCATCTACCTTAGCACCACTATCCAGCACTACAGTAGTGCCGGTCAGGCTGGGAATAGGAGTGGCAATGGCCGGACGCTCCACACCCTTAATGCGCCCTACGCCAAAAAGAGCTGCTGCTACAGCAGCACCCGTACTACCGGATGATACCAAAGCATTGCACTCCTTATTGCGCAACAGTCTTGCAGCCACCACGATGGAAGCATCTTTTTTAGACTTAACAGCGATGGCAGGATGCTCGTACATCTCGATAACCTCGCTGGCATGATGAATAGTAATTCTTTCATCCTTGTCTGCATGGTATTTTACCAGCAGCTCCTTGATAACCTTCTCATCACCCACCAGTACCGTTTCACAGCCATAGGCTTTAACCGCATTTACAGCGCCTAAAACCAGCTCCTTGGGACCATAATCGGTGCCCATAACGTCTACTGCGATTTTCATGCTTCCTGCTCCCTTTCATGCTTGGCGCGCTTGTCCATGGAAACAATTATGAACTTCGCGCGGAATACTTCCTCATTATTATTTTTTATACTTACAAAAATATAGTATTTATCCATCCGCTTATGGGTGACAACCGCCTTGGCCACCAGGGTAGCACCAGCGCTCACAGGCACCTTATACTTCACGTTGCCCACTGCAGTGAGTGCCTTTTCGGCATCCACCACTGCCAGCGCCAAGGTATTGGCCATGGCAAACATATAGTAGCCTCGCGCAATACCGGTTTTTTCCAGCACCATATCGTTGGATATTTTTAAAGTAGATATACCCACCTTATTTAATTCCAGGTCCAAGAGCTCGCCCACAATATCTTTTTTATCGATGGCGCGCACCTTGGTTTGGGCATCCTCAGCCATGGTACGTGTTCTGGCCCGCAGCTCCGGAATCCCCAGCGTAACTCGGTCCAAACGGATGGTTTGTACGCTGACGTTTAGCAGCTGCGCCAGCTGCTCATCAGTGCAGAAGGGATTATCCTTCAGCAGCTTCTTTAAGCTCTTGTGACGTATTAACTTTTTCGAAGAATTCATCACTTCACCCGCTTTTTAGTACCAGCTCATAATATCTGTTTTTATTATAAAATGAGACGGGGTATTTGGCAAGTGTTTTTAGTGAGATTTCACAATTTGGCGAAGATTTTTTTACTTGATTAATTAAAAGAATTTCTCCACCACTTCGTGCTCCCCCTCCCTTTGAAAAGCGAGGTTTCTTGCTAAGGGAACGCAAAAAGCCCCCGGAGATTACTCTCCAGAGGCTTTAGTAAGCTTTAATTATTCAGCAACAGCAATGACTTGTTTGCCATCATAGTAACCGCATTCAGTGCAAACGCGATGGGGCATTTTCAATTCATGACATTGCGGGCATTCAACCATGCCAGGAACGCTCAATTTCCAGTTAGCACGACGTCTGTCACGACGAGCCTTGGACATTTTTCTCTTAGGTACTGCCATTTCTCAACACACCTCCTCAGTGCTATGAAGTGAATTTAATTTTTGATGAATTGCTTCAATGCCGCTAGCCTTGGATCGACGGTAAGTCTGTCACAGCCGCAGTCGCCATCGTTAAGATCAGCGCCACAAACAGGACACAACCCCCGGCAGTCTGGTTTACACAGAGCCTGCATGGGCTCTGCAAGCAGCAGCCCTTCACGAAGCGGTTCTGTTATGTCGATAACATCCGAATCGTAAACAAAAGCATCATTTTCAATATTATCAGCACTGGCCGGATAGAATTTCTCCACCACCTCTGCCTTAGTGACGCCCACAAACTCCTTCAGGCAACGGCCACAGGTGCGCTGCACCTGGCATTCCATGTTAGCCTGCAAAAGTAAAACATCACCGGCATTGCTCATACTGCCCACCAGCTTTACTGTACCGATTATACCCATTTCCTCAGGGCTAATCTCCAGCTCAGCGGGCTCCAGCTCGAAAGCAAGGGGCTTTTCTCCAACCAGTCTTTTCTTGATTTGTGCGACATTTATCTTAATCATATTTCACCAATCGTTACAATTATAATGGTCTTGAGGCTCTTTGTCAAGAAAAACCTACGTTTTAAGCAAAAAATCTATAACAAATTTTACACTAGACAGCTTTTTAAAGCTTAATAATGCGGCGGCAAATATTGTAAGTATCGCGCGCAATCACCAATTCCTCATTCGTCGGAATAACAAAAATCTTTACCCTTGCGCGGCGCACGCTAATTTCTCTTTCCTTGCCGCGTACCTTATTCAAATCGGGGTCAATGCGCGTGCCTAAATATTCCAAGCCGTTGCAAATTTTGTCACGCATAAAGGGAGAATTTTCGCCCAAGCCAGCGGTGAAGACAATCGCATCCACGCCGCCCATCGCTGCCACATAGCCGCCAATATATTTTTTAACCTTGTACGCAAAAACGTCTATCGCCAGCTGACTGCGATCGTCACCGCGGTTGGCAGCGCTTTCCAAATCGCGGAAGTCGCTCGACAGGCCGCTAATGCCCAAAATACCGCTGCGGCGGTTCAAATAATCGTCAATCTGTTGCGCCGTCATATTCTCCTTCTCCATCAAAAAGGGGATGATGGCCGGATCGATCTCGCCGCTGCGGGTGCCCATAATCAAGCCCTCTAGCGGTGTATAACCCATGCTGGTGTCGATGGATTTACCATATTTAATAGCCGTGATGCTGGCACCATTGCCCAAATGACAGCTAATAATGCGCAAATCCGACATATGCTCGCCCATCAGCTCCGCTGCACGCTGGGCCACATATTTGTGAGAGGTGCCATGGAAGCCATAGCGACGCAGGCCGTATTTTACATACAGCTCGTAGGGCAGGCCATATAAATAAGCTACCTTGGGCATAGTTTGATGAAAGGCAGTATCGAACACAGCCACCTGGGGCACGCCCTTCATAATTTCCATGCAAGCTTCAATGCCAAACAGGTTGGGAGGATTGTGCAAGGGTGCGATTTCGCAGCAAGCCTTGATGCCCTGCAATACCTCGCCCGTAATCAGCACACTATCGGCAAAGCGTTCACCGCCGTGCACTACACGATGGCCCACCGCATCTATCTCTGACATATCCTTTATTACGCCGTATTCCTTATGAGTTAAGGCCTTGAGGACCATTTTAATGCCTACAACGTGGTCCGGTATATCTTCCTTCAAGTCGATGGTATACTTTCCCACAGGCGTGTGCTTTAAGGTGGACCCCTCCATGCCAATGCGCTCTACAAGGCCCTTGGCCATAACCTTTTCGCCTTCCATATTTATCAATTGATATTTGATGGAAGAGCTACCGCAGTTTACAACGAATACAATCACAATAAGCCTCCTAGTAAGCTACACTTATACAGCCTTGGCTGCTTTTACTCTTCGGCACTCATTACCGAAGCAAATTTATAGTATTAGTATACACCATTTAAAAGAAAAATAATAGTGAATATTTTATGTATACACGAGTTTGTGATATAATTAGCCTGTATAAGTTAAGTATATTTATTACCTACAGGCCTGTTTAGACCTTTTAAGGTACTAAAAATAACCTATGAGGAAGCACAAAAATGATTACTGCTACCGGCATTATTGCCGAATATAACCCCTTTCATAACGGGCATCTCTATCAATTGCGCGAAGCCCAGCGCCTTACAGGGCAACCCATAGTGGTCGTGATGAGCGCCAGCTTTATGCAGCGAGGCGAGCCTGCCTGCCTTAGCAAATGGCTTAGGGCACGTTTAGCGGTGGAAAATGGCGCAGCGCTGGTGCTGGAGCTACCCACGGCCTTTAGCCTGCGCAGCGCCCAGTTTTTCGCTAGCGGTGGCGTGCAGCTGCTCGCTGCTACCGGCAGCGTTACTACCCTTTCCTGCGGGGTGGAGTCGCCGGAGCTAGACTTTGAAGCTTTAGCAAATAAAATCATGCATCCCGCTGCCCAAAGCCAAATCAAACAACGCTTAAGCGAAGGCCAAAGCTATGCTGTTGCCTGCAACAGTGTTTTGGGCAATAGCTTTGACAAGCCCAATGACATTCTGGCCTTGGAATATGCCAAGGCCTTAACTAAAACGAGCATCAAGCCTCTATTTATCAAAAGAATGCACAGCGGCTATAATGATCGGGAAATTAGTGGCACTATGTCCAGCGCAACGGCAATAAGACAAGCTTTAAATAATAGTAATGATGGCTGGCAGCA
>USBV01000050.1 GCA_900553055.1 uncultured Phascolarctobacterium sp. | reverse complement strand
TTGTGCATTATGCATGTTGGAAGGGTGTGTTATTAGAAGTTAAAGTACAGCTCGCTGTAAACAACCTTGTCATCCTTTTCAGTTGCTTTAGCTTCGGTATCATAGTAGTTTACACACAGGGTAATGTTTTTAGCAAGAGCTACATCAGCACCAATGTTCCAGCCCTTGTAGCCGCCATCAGCAGCTTCAAATACGTTAGCATCGGTGGTGGGGCTGATGATAGCGTTGATGGGTTGGTCAAAATATTGAGCATGAACGCCCCAAGAGCCAGCAGTTGCTGCGTCTGCACCCTTGTAGTCTACACGAGCAACGAAGCCATCCTTAGAAACGCGCTTATCATATTTGTGGTCGCTCCACATATATTCATAACCCAAGCGCAAATCCTTAGCTACGTCAAAGGAAACACCCACGTTGGAGATTTCTTTGCCCAAGTTTTCAACATCGCTATCTACCTTAAAGAAGTTGTAGTAAGCATCAACAGCACCGATGTTTGCTTCTAAGCCAGCAATATAAATGCGGTCATCGCTCTTTAAGCCAAGAGTCCAAGGATCTTCGTCCTCATCATACTCTTTATTATAGTTATAAGCGGTGCCGTCAGCAGCTTTACCAGCCAAGCCCCAAATCTTCACCTTATCACCATAGGAAACCTTTACAGCATCAATGTAAGCATCCAGAATGTTAGCGGTGGAGGTGCATTCATCCCAACGACCAGCCTTTACAGCTACGCCGCCAACTTTACCATCAATCCAAGCGCGGCGCAATTTAGTGGTTTCTTCACCAGTATCGCTATGCGCCAAGTCTTGTGTATTTTCGATCATAGCGGTATAGCTCCAGTCCTCATTGGCTTGACCGCTCACCCACAGACGGGAACGAATGGTAGATTCGGACGCAGCATCATTATCATGGGATTTGTAGTCAAAACGTACTTCACCAGTAATTTTTACATTGTCAGCATTCTTTTCCAGGTTAGCTACGCGAACGCCCAGGTTATCCAGTTCGTCAGCAAATTCAGCAGCCAGCTTATCAACATTAGCGCCTTTAGCCATAGCCTTAGCGGTAATTTGAGCCATTTCATAACGAGTCATCAGCTTGTCGCCACCAAAGGTAGTGTCGCCATAACCATCAATTACGCCAGCAGCAGCCAGCTTGGAGATGCTGTCATATGCCCAGTGGCCCGCAGGAACATCGGAGAACGGATTTGCAGCATAAGCACTTGCAGTTACGCCAAGAGCCATAGCCATTGCTAATACTAAGGATTTTTTCATTGTGTCTTCCTCCTTAAGGAAATAAAAAATATTTTATAAAACACCTTAAGGTTGCTCCAGTCTCCGCTTTAGCCTTGCAAGAGTTGCCTTGTTTCCTCTGCTGCTTCCCCTTCAACTGCGCCACCCGCCAGCGATTTATAACCCCTGAAAAAAAATATTCCAGTATATACTTGTATTATAGTTAAAAGTCAAGTTATAAACAATTCTGATTACTAATGTCAGCATTAGTCTTGCTGATACACATTTGTCTTTTTTAACCCATGCAACGTTACAAAAATTTCTGAAAAATTTTGCAGAATACTGTATACAAAATACAAAAACGTGGTATAATAAGAAGCGTAGAAAAGAAATAACCTTGACCACAAAAGCAGTAGCCAAGGAGAGCATATCACGCAATTCATGGAGGTGAATACACTATGTTTAGCGCAATAGGTGTTAGCTTAGTATTTTTATTCGCGTTGACTGTTATGTGCATTTTTGAATAATTGAGGGTAGCAAAAACGTCCTTAGCCATGTGGCCAAGGACGTTTTTTATTTGCAGCATAACCACAAAAGCCCTCGGCTAGCGTATAATCAGTACGTCTAGCGCGAGGGCTTTTGTGTGGATGTTGTTATGTGAAGAGTTGATGAAAATTTTATTTAACCTTAATAACCTTTTTAAGAGAACGAATCACAGTGTTACGGAATTGGTCATGAACAAAATCGCCACGAATAGTTAAAGCATAGTCATAATCATCCCAATCGCTAATGCGCTCATTTTTTACAACGCCAGAAATATTATTCACAAGCAAAAGATTACCTTTTTGGGACAGACGATAATGATTACCCTTGGTAGGCGGATACTCCGGCTCCAACTTCAATTCAGTCATCACCATCATCACACCAATATCAGCCTTAGTTTCAGCCATCACCTTACGGATTAATGCTTCGTTAACACCATCCTTAGCAACAGCTTCGTAATTTACTTTATTTAAGACCACAGTCAAATCACTGTCGTCAACAATATCAAATTCAGGAAACTTGAAGATGGACATGCATTCTTCATTCCATACTCGACGGGAAACAGCTGCGTTTTCGTCGTCTTCGTTAGTAACTACAGGAAGTACCACTAGCTTCGCCGCTTCTGCCTTACTCAAGCACGGCATCATAAAGCCAACTACTAGCAGAGCGAGTAATAAACTACGTAGGATTTTTTGCATAATTGCCTCCTAAAACCAAATCTAGCTTATCAAATCTTTTTATAAAAAAGGGACGACCGCAGTCGTCCCTTTAAGACACTGTATAAACAGATTAGAAAGTGAAGATAACCTCAGACCACAGAGTTTCGATATCATTCTTGCTGTCTTCTTTAGCATCCAGTTTATGATATTCAACTGCTGCAACAATGTTCTTAGCCAATGCTACATTGCCACCAATCTTCCAGCCTTCATAGCCGCCGGCACCTTCCTTACGGAGTTTGTTAGCAACACTGGATTCCCAACCGTTGGAGATGTAGGTGGATGCAGCCAGATCATAATAGGTTGCATACAGGCCCCAAGTGCCAGCTTTAGCAGCCTTAGCGCCTTTGTAGTTAACGCCTACATAGTAGCCATCATCTTCGCCTTCTTTGTTTTCAACATCACCTTGCAGGTAAGCTGCGCGAACTGCCCAATCCTCATCGAATCTGTAGTTAGCAGCGATAGCCCAAATGTTGTTGTCGGTGTATTTCTTTTCAGTGTAAGCTTCCTTGTCCACAATAGTAAAAGTTTCGTTGTTGTATTCAATTTTATGAGTTTCAGCTTTATGAGCTATATCATTAACCAAAGCATCATCATCTTTGTAGTCAACATAAACTGCTTCCAAGCCCAATTTGCCTACTTTGCCAGCCAAGGAAGCTGCCCAATATTTACCACCGATGGGGTCAGTAGCGGCAGAAGCTAATTTACCACCTTCAACTGCCAGGGTTACATCCTTGCCATAAGAAGCCTTTACACGGTCAGCACGATGGCTCAGGATTTCGCCACCCAACAAGGAAGCATTGTTACGACCAGCTTCAACCTTAACGCCACCAACACGGCCATTGATGAAAGCACGTTGGAAGGTAGTAGTTTCATCGCCAACATCATTCATGATATTCTGTTCGTTTTGAATCATACCGGTGTAGGACCAGTCTTCATTAACTTGACCGGTCAGCCAAATACGAGTACGCAGCTTGCTGCTTTCATCGTAAAGGCCATCATTATCAGAATCTTCATAGTGAGCACGGATTTGACCGATGATCTTTACGTTGTCAGCCTTCTTTTCCAGCTTAGCAACGCGAACGCCCAGGTTATCCAGCTCGTCAGCAAATTCAGCAGCCAGCTTGTCAACATTAGCGCCTTTAGCCATAGCTTTTGCTACGATTTGAGCCATTTCATAACGAGTCATCAGTTTGTCGCCGCCGAAGGTGGTGTCGCCATAGCCTTCGATAACGCCAGCAGCTGCCAATTTGGAGATGCTGTCATATGCCCAGTGGCCAGCCGGAACGTCGGAGAACGGGTTAGCAGCGTATGCACTTGCAGTTACGCCAAGAGCCATTGCCATTGCCAATACTAAAGATTTTTTCATTGTTTTTTCCTCCCTTGGAAAAAGTGTTATATTTTATAAAGCACCCTTAGGGAGCCTCACCTGCTACCAAAAGTCCTGCAAGAGTTGCCTTGTTTCCTCTGCTATTTTAGTATTAGATGCTGCACCTGCCGGTGATTTATAACGGATGGTGCAGGGCCTGGAATAAGGCAGGACCAAACCCTGCATTAAAAAAGAGGCTACTCGCTGATGAAGCTTTAAAACCCCACCCCTGAGGTAAATCCTTGCTTCATCGCCTCTTTTTTACGCCTCTATTATAAAATAATGCAAAGTTTTTAACAATTCTATTTGCTTATTCCACTATAAGTTTTATTTATCTATAGAATAACATTATATTTACTTATCATTGCATTAGACAAAATAATACTCCTTTCCACTTATGCAGCAGAAAGGAGTAGCATAATCCCATATTTACTTCAAAAGCTCCAACACAGCTTCCATAATTTTCTTATTCTCATCAGTAATCTTTTCTTTATTATAAAAAGCAAAATACTTAATATACATGGATTCGCCTGTTCGCTTAACGGGTAGGAGCTTCGTAAATCTTCCGATGATATCGTGAGCATCGGTGTTACTAACAAGAGGCATAAAACCAGAATTATTAACAATCATAGTGAGGGCAGAGGGTACGTCCTTAGCTAAAAGGAAATTGTTTTCTGTTTGGAAAATCATCTTAAAGAATGATTTTTCCTTTTCCTGATTCTTTTCGCTCGCCAAAAGAATGCAGGGATATTCAGCTAAATCTTCGGTATTAACAGATTCTTTATTTGCCAAGGTAGAGCGATTAGAAACAGCCACAAGCCCCTCAATCTGTTCAATAAAAATATGACCAAAGCCGTTCTCTTCGGTTTCGTGACGCAAATCGTTAAAAACCATATCCAGCTCGTCACGCTGCAGCATTGTCATTAGCTCATCATGGTCACCATAAATCACATCCATATCCATATCCTTATGCTCTAAAAGGTAGGTATTCATAGCGGAGCACAAGTGACGGATCATATAGCCATTGCGGCAGCCAATACGAAACAATTTATTTTGATTCTTTTGCATTTGCTTAATCTTAGCCTTAAGATCTTCCGTTTCTTTAACAATAGCCTTGCTGCGTGTATAGAAATAATCACCTATTTCAGTCAGCTGAAAGCGACGGTTGCTGCGCCTAATTAGTTCGGCTCCTAGCTCGTCCTCCAACACCTTCATTTGCTGGCTAATAGCGGACTGAGAGATATAGCATTGCTCCGCTGCTTCACTAAAGCTTTTACAGTCGGCCACGGTTAAAAAATACTTCATTTGGCGTAATAACATGGTTCCGTCCCCCCGTTTTTATATAAGTTGTACTAATAGTTTCCTTTAATGTTATGTATTTTATACTATACTTCCACCAAAAGCAAATTAGAAAACATGATATTAATGATTAGTTGAACTGATTATAAAATTTTGTCAAATGATAGCCACAAAGCTGTCGAAAACATCACTATTACTGTACCCTTATTGCACTTTCCATTGAAGCAAAAAAGCTCCAAGTTAAGCAGATGCCTAGCTTGGACCGTAATAACGATATGGAGCGGGTAACGAGACTCGAACTCGCGACACATAGCTTGGGAAGCTATTGTTCTACCACTGAACTATACCCGCATTTTTGATGAAAATAGAGCCCATAAATCATCGTGTATCAATTATAGTATAAAGAAGGCTTTCTTGCAAGTTTTATTTTACTAATCATCACGACCTCCCGTTTTAGTCATTGCACTCCTGTATTAGCCATTATTATACAAACCATCACGTTCTAATACATCATAAAATCATCTGCATTTGCTAAAATAAACAATTTATGCTATAATAATATAAGAGGCTGACTATACAGTCAGCTTAATTTGTGGGGGATGTAGGATGTTTCGTATGGATAAATGGTATTTACAAGGATGGTTATATTTTGGGGCGCTTGTGCCCTTAACACTGCTGCTACCGGATTGGTGGGGCAAGGAAAATGGCATAGTCGAAAATTTACAGCTGCTGTGGCTCTTAGCGGGCATGGTATATTGCTGGCGCATGCGCCTTGCCAAGCAAACTATACTGACAGAAAATGCCTCTAAGATCTGGTCCGCCGGCATTATCTATTTCTTTCTGCTTTTCATGCGCGAAATTAGCTGGGGCCGCGTATTCTTTACTAACGCGAGTGGCGGTATGCTAGAATATCAGCAAATGGGCCTATATGGCAAGCTGGTGCACCCCATGGTAGCTGCATTAATTATCTTAGCACTTGTGCTCATTGTAAAAGCAAAAATTTGGCACATTCTTAAGCGCATTAAACTCCCCATAAAATCCTTTACTCTGCTCTTGCTCTTTATAGGTATGTCCTGGATAGGCGAAAGAGGCAGCATTTCCATCCTGCACAGTCAAGTACTAGAAGAGCTAGCCGAATTCGGTGCTTACATGATGATGTATTATATCGTTAAGGATTTGGGCAGCAGGCTGAAAATCACTAAAGAGCTTTAAAGACAACAGCATAACACACAAAATAAAAAACCCGCTTCACAGCGGGCATTTTTACTTCGCGCGACCATTCCCGGCCCCCCAGCCGGCAGTGCTCATGCTTTCGGCCAAGCCAAAAGTCCCCTCATTTGGCCGCTTCCACGAACCACCTTCTCTTCTTTATATGGTGGTTATTGCGTCACGCGATAAAAGCACTCTTTTTATTTTTTTCTAAAAAAAGAACAACAGCGACAGTACAGCCTAAGCCTGCAACGCCGTTGTTGTTCATGCTGCAATTATACATCATCCATAATTGCTTGTAAATAGTTTTTGTGTATTTTTTGTGAAAAACTTTTTAATGTTCGGGTTTTGCACCAAAGTTTACACTTTAGTCACAATTAGAAGTCAAATTTTTTGCCAGTCAGCAGCTCATAAGCTTCAATGTACTTAGCAATGGTCTTGTCAATAACCTCCTGCGGCAGCTCATAGCCAGCCTCGGGGTTCTCCTTCAGCCAGTTGCGTACAAATTGCTTGTCATAAGAGGGCTGGTCATGGCCAACCTCATAGCCCTCCAAGGGCCAGAAGCGGGAGCAGTCAGGCGTAATCATTTCGTCACCCAGCACAACCTCGCCGTTTGCGTCCAAGCCAAATTCAAACTTGGTATCAGCAATAATAATGCCGCGGGACAATGCATAATCAGCACATTTTTTATAAATAGCAATGGTATAATCCCTGATTTTTAGAGCATATTCCTTGCCACGACCGGGATAAAGCTTTTCTAAAACCTCGATGCTTTGCTCCACGCTGATGTTTTCATCATGGTCGCCAATTTCAGCCTTGGTGCTGGGAGTGAAGAGCACCTCGGGCAGCTTTTGGCATTCCTTAAGGCCTGCAGGCAGCTTATTGCCACAAATTTCGCCGGTAGCCTTGTAGCTAGTCCAGCCACTGCCGGTGATATAGCCACGCACGATGCATTCTACGGGCAGCATTTCCAGCTTTTGGCATTTCATGCTGTTACCGGTGAACTCCTCTTTTTGGAAGAATTCGGGCATATCCTTAACATCAACGGATAGCATATGATTGGGCACGATGTCCTTAGTAAAGTCGAACCAGAATTTGGAAAGCTGGGTCAGAACAGTGCCTTTTTTCTTGATATCATTTTTCAGGATAACGTCGAAAGCGGAAATTCTATCGGTGGCTACCATAACGATGCTATCACCGATATCATACATTTCACGAACCTTGCCTGATTTAAACGGTTTGTACTCTTGCATTGATAAAGCCTCCTAATGCAAAATTTTTACTGTAATATCATACCACAGGCCGCGAAAAAAGTCGAACGTTTTACGAAAATTTTTCAAAAATATTCGCATGCGATATCTCTAAATCGCGCAGAAGGTATTATATACGAGCAACAGCGACGACGGCGTATCGGAAATACTCCTAGGAGCTGTTGCGAAGTAGATGATGCCTTATGCACGATTTACTTCATTTTCACTATTTCGTATTGGCGATTGCCAAGGCCAATCCTTTCCGCATGCTCCAAGCAGCTCTTCCACTCAGATTCAGGAGTAGTGTTGTGGAAATGGTCGTGACCGGCGCAGCTAGCAGCATCGGCAGCCAAATGCTCGCCCAAAACAGAATTAGCCACAGCAGGAGCTGCGTTTACTAAATCAGCGCAGGCTTGGTCCAAGGCCACCGGGTCAAAGGAGGCCAGCATGCCGATATTGGGCACGATGGGAGCATCGTTTTCGGCATGGCAGTCGCAGTAGGGAGATACATCCACAATCAGGCTCACATGGAAGCTAGGACGGTCCTGGCACACTGCTTGGGCATATTCGGCCATCTTTTTGTTGAGGTTTTCCATGCTGGCATCGTTGAGCGCGTGGATGGCATCCATGGGGCACAGCCCCAGGCAACGGCCGCAGCCCACGCATTTATTGATATCAATGGTAGCCTTGCCATCGGTGATGCAAGGAGCGCCATGAGCGCAAATCTTGACGCAGCGACCGCAGCCGATGCATTTCTTTTGGCTAACCTTGGGCTTGCCATCGTTGTGCATTTCCATTTTGCCGGCACGGGAGCCGCTGCCCATGCCCAAATTTTTAATCGCGCCGCCAAAGCCGGTCATTTCGTGGCCCTTAAAATGCGTCAGGGAAATAACAATATCGGCATCCATAATAGCGCGACCAATCTTTGCTTCCTTTACTAATTCAGCATTTTTTACAGGCACATAGGCTTCGTCAGTGCCCTTAAGGCCATCGGCAATAATCACATGGCAGCCTGCGGAAAAGGAGCTAAAGCCGTTTTCAAAGGCGGTATCCATATGCTCAAGAGCATGCTTGCGGCTGCCAACGTATAAGGTATTGCAGTCGGTGAGGAAGGGGCGACCGCCCAGCTCCTTAACTAAATCTACAACTGCTTTTGCATAGTTCGGGCGCAGATAGGAAATATTGCCGAGCTCGCCAAAGTGCATTTTAATAGCAACAAATTGTTTTTCAAAGTCGATATCGCCGATACCGGCTTTTTTCATTAGCTTTTGCAGCTTTTGCGGCATGCTGGCGCCACCATAGGGTGTGCGAAAATCAGTGAAATATACCTTTGATTTTTCCATAATCATTCTCCTCCGTAAGTTTATTATAAAAGTTTATAAGATTACCAAACTATAATGATATTGCCAATATTAGTAATTATAATATTACTACGTTCAGATGAATTTGTGCATGATAACAACAATTACAGAAATAGGATAGGCATGATTAATATATCACAGAGTGAATATGAATTTTAGCACATGAGTGGTTGGTACAACCGACTCAAGGGTTGAATATCGTCAATTCTTCTTCAATCAAATAGTACCCCGCAGAGTCTTGGTTGTACCCCACGAAATGGGCGTAAAAAATTCATCTGAACGACGTGATATATTAATCACCGCTATTCTATCAAAGTAATCCACCCAAATCCAGCATGCTCGTATCCACAAAGGGCTCGCCTAACGAGCGTCCCGGCACGAAGGTGCCGTGGCAGTCGCTGCCGCCTGATATCAGCAAATTATGCTTATGGCAGTGGCGCAAAAGCCGCTCCGTCCCCTCCTTGCTGTGCCCGCTGTGATAGCACTCAAAGCCATCCAGCGGCTCCACGCGCAATAGGTCCATCACGCGCTCCAAGCCCGGCCCATGAAAGCCGCTGGCCGCATGGGCGCAAAGCGCCACGCCGCCCGCGCCATGAATAGCGCTTATAACCTCGCTAATCGGCGGGAACTCGGGAAAGCCCAAATCATGCTCCGGCGTAAAAATGCGCTTGAAAAAGTCGTTCACGCCCGTGCACAAGCCTTTATCAATCAGGTAGGCCAGGGCG
>USBV01000049.1 GCA_900553055.1 uncultured Phascolarctobacterium sp. | reverse complement strand
TTCTGCTGGCTCATGAAGTTGGCAAGGCTCTGGGCACCCGTGCTATTTTCACCGAGCGTGAAAACGGCAAAATGACCCTGCGCCGTGGCTTTCAAATCCCCGCTGGCACCCGCGTGCTGGTTGTAGAAGACATTGTTACCACTGGTGGCAGCGTGAAAGAGGTTATGGAGGTTGTTAAGGAATGCGGCGGCGAGCTGGTAGGCGTAGGCCTGTTGGTAGACCGCAGCGGTGGCAAGGTTGATTTTGGCGTGCGCACCGAAGCTTTGCTGCACCTGAATGTTGAAACCTTCCAACCCGATTCCTGCCCGCTGTGCGCTAAAGGTATTCCCTTTACTAAACGTGGACGTACTGGCAAATAATTTTTGCTAAAACTTGCTAAAAATTAAAGACGTAACGACAGCTTAAAGAATGTCGTTACGTCTTTTTTGCATATAAAAAGTCCCCACCACATAAGCAGTAGGGACTTCATTTTACAGACTAATATAGGTGATATTATGGCCCTTATCCTCTAAAAGTTGCACTAGCTTGTGGCAATGCAGCCAGACAGTGGCTGTGTTGCGGTCAAGGTGGGTAGCGATGGTGTTGTCCTTAAGCTCACTATCAAAATAGGCCTGCACCTTGTGCTGAGTGTCAGCCAAAAGGCCAAAGGGTGTCACCGCACCAGGGGTAAGCTCTAGTAGCTGCGCTAGTTCCTCGGCGCTAGCCATAGTCAGCCTACGTGAGCCGATTTTCGCCCGCAGCTCCTTTAAGTCTAGGCGCTTATCCAGAGACAGTATTACCAGATAAAAGCTGCTGCGCTTATCATCGGTTAAAAGCAGGCTCTTCACTGCCGCCTGTACGTTGGGGAGGCCCAGGGCTTCGCCTTCAGCTACAGTGAAAATAGGCTCATGGGTGCGCACTATATAGTTAATATGATGCTGCTCGAGTAAACGGAGCAGTGTTTGCTCAGAAAAAGCCATCTTATAGTTGTTGCTCGTAGGGCTGGTTCATCAGCTCTTGGTCATCAAAATAGTTAATGCGCATAGCATCGCGCACATCGTGTAGCGTCTCAGCAGCTGCTGCTGCCGCAACCTCGCTGCCCTTACGCAGAATTTCGTATACTTCAGGAATGCGTGCTTCCCACATGTGACGGCGTTCACGGATGGGGGAGAGGGTTTCCTCCAGCACCTTAATCAAGAATTTTTTAACTTTTACGTCGCCTAAGCCACCACGTTGGTAATGCGCTTTCAGTGCATCTAGATTTTCGTAGTCTGGCAAATATTTAGCAAAGTGCTCCGGCTTGCAGAACGCGTCCAAATAGGTAAATACGCAGTTGCCTTCGATTTGGCCGGGATCCTCAACGCGCACATGGTTGGGGTCGGTGTACATGGACATAATCTTTTTCTTCACTACATCAGCCGGATCACTCAAATAGATGCAGTTGCCAAGGGATTTACTCATTTTAGCCTTACCATCGATGCCGGGCAAACGCATGCAGGCGTCATTGGAGGGCAGCACGATTTCCGGCATGGTCAGAGTGGGGCCATACACAGAATTAAATTTGTGCACGATTTCGCGGCATTGCTCCAGCATGGGCTCCTGGTCCTCGCCTACAGGCACGGTAGTAGCCTTAAAGGCGGTGATATCAGCAGCTTGGCTGATGGGATAGCAAAAGAAGCCTACAGGAATGCTGGCTTCAAAATTGCGCATCTTGATTTCGTTTTTTACGGTCGGGTTGCGTTGTACGCGAGCCACAGTAACCAGATTCATGTAATAAAAGGTCAGCTCAGTAAGCTGGGGAACCATGGATTGGACAAAAATAGTGGTCTTAGCCGGGTCTAGACCGCAGGCCAGATAATCCAAGGCTACCTCAATAATATTCTTTCGTACCTTATCAGGGTTTTCTGCATTATCGGTCAATGCCTGCGCATCAGCAATCATAATAAAAACCTTATCAAATTCGCCAGAATCTTGCAAACGCACGCGCTCCCTAAGGGAACCAACGTAATGACCAACATGCAGACGACCAGTGGGTCGGTCGCCGGTCAGAATAATTTTTTCTGCCATATCTATACCTCCAAGTGCCACAGGGGCATATAATTCTGAATCTATCATATTATTATACCTTTTAACGGCGACTTTGTAAACGACAAATGTAGCTGGCTAATTTAACATGATAAAATTTGACTTATGCTGGAAAAAAAGGTTATGATATATGCAGATAAATAGAAGCGAGGTGCAACTTTATGAAAAAAATACTTTTATTGTTTACCACTTTAGCTATGATGACTGCTTGCAGCCTGTGCTTTGCTGCTGATGGCAACGATTTGAACAAGCAACAAAAAACTGCTGAGCATTTTATTAATGCTATTGATGCTGCTCCCTCTCCGGAGTACACAGTAATTGCTCCGTTGCTCAATGCTAAGCTGGCCGAAAAATTCACCGACAAACAATATGCTGTATGGCAAAAGTCCATTAAAGAGCAGTTTGGTACTTTAAAAGAAGCTAAATTCCGCCTTTTTGAGCGCTTGAATGATGGCTCCATTGTTACCTATTTGTGCAAATTTGACAAGCAAGAGCATGTTTTTATGCAATTTGTTTTTGACCAAAAGAATGCTTTGTTTGGTTTGAATTTTAGAATAGTTAACGAACAAAAGCCTGCCGAAAACGAGGCTAAAAAATAATTAGAGAGAAAAATAAGCAATAAAATTAAATAAGAAAATAGAAAAAGATAAATATGTAGGGGGATATTTGCTTTTATTAGGGAGGTTATTTTTTGAAACGCGAGAGCTTTTCCTCACGTATTGGTTTTATTTTGATTTCTGCAGGCTGTGCCATTGGCTTGGGTAATGTGTGGCGTTTTCCATTTATTACCGGTCAATATGGTGGTGCATCCTTTGTTTTGATTTATTTATGCTTTTTGCTGCTTTTAGGGTTGCCTATTATGGTAGCCGAATTTGCTGTGGGTCGTGCTAGTGTGCGCAGTGCAGCTAAGTCCTTCGATGTGCTGGAGCCTAAGGGAACTAAATGGCATTGGTATAAATATGGCGCCATTGCGGGCAATGTTATTTTGATGATGTTTTATACCACTGTCTCTGGCTGGATGCTGTATTATTTCTACAAAATGGCTGTGGGTGACTTTGTTGGCTTGGATGCCAAGGGTGTAGGCCAGGTTTTTGGCACACTTTTGAGCGATCCCTTTACGATGACTGTAAATATGGTTTTGATAGTGCTTTCCTGCTTTGGTGTGTGCTATATGGGTGTACAGGCAGGCGTGGAGCGTATTACTAAAAGTATGATGACCTGCCTCCTGCTTTTGATGGTTGTACTGGCAGTGAATTCTATTATGCTGCCCAATAGCAGCGAGGGTCTGCGTTACTATCTGTATCCCGATTTCAACAAGGTCCTTGAGCATGGCGTGCGCGAGGTAGTCTTTGCCGCTATGGGCCAAGCCTTCTTCACCTTGAGTTTAGGCATTGGGTCGTTGGCAATTTTTGGTAGCTACATCGGCAAGGAGCAACGCTTGACCGGAGAGGCGATGTGGATAATGGGCCTAGATACCTTTGTAGCTATTATTTCCGGCCTCATTATTTTCCCGGCCTGCTTTAGCTTTGGTGTGAATCCGGGCAGTGGACCTAATCTGCTTTTCGTAACCCTGCCTAACGTGTTCAACGCCATGAGTGGCGGGCAGCTGTGGGGCACATTGTTCTTTCTCTTCATGCTATTTGCAGCGATGTCCACTGTTATCGCCGTGTTCGAGAATATTACCTCCTGCATCTGTGATTTAACAGGCTGGGAGCGTAAGCGTGTTATTCGCTATAATATTGTGGTCATCATCCTGCTTTCTATGCCCTGTGTTTTAGGCTTTAACGTGTGGAGTAATATTCAGCCCATGGGTAAGGGTAGCTGTATTTTGGACTTGGAAGACTTTTTGGTTAGCAATAATCTGTTGCCACTAGGAAGCTTGGTCTATCTCACCTTCTGCACCACTCGTTATGGTTGGGACTGGGATAATTTCATCCGCGAGGCCGATACAGGCACAGGTGTAGCCTTTCCTAAATGGATTCGCTTTTATGCAACCTATATTCTGCCCTTGATTGTTCTTTACATCTTTGTAAATGGTTATATGGCCATTTTTTGTAAGTAGCTAGTTGAATAAACAAAAAAGCTGTAGTATGGCAGATAATGCCTAACTACAGCTTTTGTTGTTTCATGACTTAGCAGCAAGATTTATTTGTTCTTGGGCAATGTATAGGTTCTCAGTGCTTCCAACAGCTCGGGACTGCCAGAAGCAAATTTTGCGCATAGCTCTTTTAAAGCTGAAAAATTCTTTAATTCTACACCCCAAAGGAAGCAGTCGTTGTCATCATACGCAGCAACAACGATGAACTGCTTTGCATCGACAGGAGTTTTACCCAAATCATCAGTAAGCATGATGTAATCAGTGCCAAAATCCATACCATAAACAGTAATATTTTCTTCGGGAGTTGTATCCTCCCAAAAACCTAATTTTTCAAAATCAGCAGCAGTAAGCATAGCGCACCTCGCCTTTCATTTTTATCTTTTATTATTGTAACATATTTTGGTGGAAAAGGCTGCTGCTTTCGGCATAATTTAACATGCTTGCCTTTGATTGGCAGGATTTTTGTGATATAATTAGGTGTCGTATTCATGCTGGAGGTGGCGCAATGAAAAAAAGAGAACCGGGGCCTTTACAGGTAGAATTTATTTGTCCTGGCTGTGGAAAGCATCTGGCTTGGGCGCTGCCGACTGCTGCAATAAGCTGTCCAAGGTGTGGCATGTGGGTTACTAGTAAAAACCGCAAGCGCCCCGAGATAGAGGTATATTTGCCGGTGGATAGCGAACAAACCGTTTTATTTTAAAGTGAGGGAAACAAAATGACCACAATTTGGGAGCAGGCTCAGGGCCTGCGTGAAGAAATGATTGCCCGTCGCAGAAATCTGCATCAGCATCCGGAAACAGGCTGGACCGAGTTTCGTACTGCCAGCATGATTATTAAGGAATTACAAGCCTTGGGCTATGAGGTTACCTTTGGCGCAGCTGTTGTGGATGAGCCTTCGATGATGGGCGTGCCCAGCGAGGCTGACTTGGCTGCTTATATGGAGCGCTCCATTAGTGAGGGTGCAGATGCTGAATTGGTAAAGCAAATGGCCGGCGGCAAAACCGGTATTGTGGCTGTGCTCAAAACCGGTAAGCCCGGTAAGACCGTTGCTTTTCGTGTTGATATGGATTGTAATGATGTGGAAGAGGATAAGAGTGCAACACATCGTCCGACCAGTGAAGGCTTTGCTTCCTGCCATAAAAATGCTATGCATGCCTGCGGTCATGACGGCCATGTAACCATTGGCTTAGCTGCAGCTAAGCTGATTGCAGCGCATAAGGATGAGCTGGCCGGCACTATTAAACTGATTTTCCAACCGGCAGAGGAAGGCGTGCGCGGCGCTTATGCTATGGTAAATGCAGGTGTTGTGGATGATGTTGATTATCTCTTTGGTGGTCACATCGGCTTTAAGGCTACTAATGATAACGCTTTGGTTACTATGACGGATGGCTTTTTGGCTACAACAAAATTAGATGCTGAGTTTAAAGGTGTTTCTGCCCATGCAGGCGCTGCTCCCGAGCAAGGAAAAAATGCTTTATTAGCAGCCTGCCAAGCAGCAATTTCTTTGAATACTATTTCTCGCCACAGCCAAGGCTCCAGCCGCATTAATGTGGGCGTGCTGAATGCTGGTACTGGTCGCAATGTTGTGCCCGATATTGCTTCTCTGAAGCTGGAAACTCGCGGTGCTACTACTGAAATTAATAATTATATGGTGAGCGAAGCTCGTCGTATGCTGGCAGCTTGTGCTGCGATGTATGATGTGGAGCTGAAGGTTACCATGGCAGGTGGCGCACCTGCGTGCTTGCCCGATGCTGAGCTGGGCCATGAGGTTGCCGAGCTGGCCAAAGCTAAATGCCACTATGATGAGGTATCCGAATATGTGGATATGGGCGGCAGTGAGGACTGTGGTTATTTTATGGAGCGCGTACAACAAAAGGGCGGTCGCGCTTTGTATATGATGTATGGCACTAAGATTGCTGCGGGCCATCATAACAGTCATTTTGATTTCAATGAGGAGTGCCTGTGGAAGGCAGCTGCTACCTTGGCAGAAATTGCTATTCATTTTAGCAATAAATAAAAGATGAGCTATAAGGCATAACCTACTTCGTAACAGCTCCTAGATGTACCTCTAGTACGTCGTCGTCACTGTTACTCGTATCTAATACCTTCTAACTTGTCTTAAGAAAGTTTTTAGATGTCATGGTTTAGACATATTTGTGTGTTATACTAAAACCATGAAGATTATTATGGTGGAGGTATATTAACATGCAAAAACTGCAAAATTTAGCTTTAGCATTGGGATGTATGGCGCTTTTGGGCTTTAGCGGTGCTGAAGCTGGTTATCATCATTACGAAAAGGGCGACGCAGGCTGTGAAACTCTTTCGCAGCGAGTGTGCGAGCCTAGGCAGGATTGCAATCAAAGAGGCGTGATGCATAGGGTAAATTGTCGTCCTAATAGGGGCTCTTGGGAGGCCTTTGAAATTGACCAGGATAAAATGCGTGCACCTTCTATGCTGCGCATGAGTGGTGCTATCACCGAAATTGAAGGCAATAAGGTTGTAATTCGTGGTGAAGGTCAGAAGTGCGTTGTAGCCTTAGTTAGCGATGCTACCTACATTGTTAAGGGTGCTAAGGGTAAGCTGCGTACTGCTGAAGAGCTCAAGGTGGGGCAGGAGGTTGTAGCCTATTATTCTGCTCGTATGACACGTAGTCTGCCACCGCAGGCACAGGCTTTTGCCATCATCATTGGTGATGTGCGCAAGGATTATATACCTCAGTATTTTGTAGTGGACCAAGTGCAAAAAGCTGCTGATGGTAGCTGTGTACGCGTGCTTAATACTACTAACGATGTTATTGCCCGCATTGATAAGGACGCCTGCGAAGATTTTGCAAGCATCAAAGCTGGCGACAAGCTGCTAATGTGGAGCAGGGTAATGACCATGAGCTTGCCAGGGCAAACCAATGCAGAGAAAGTAGTAATTTTAAGGTAAGAACTGTAATAATAATATCATGGAGCGAATAAGAATTTTAGCTCATGAGTGGTTGGTACAATAGAAGCAAGGTTTCGAAAACGTAAATTATTCTTCGAACAGATTGGACACTGCAGCTTCGTGATTGTACCCCACGAAATGAGCGTTATCCCCAAGGGGACAACTCCCTGCACAATTTCTGCTGCGTGCGCGGCACTTGCACAAATTGGCGACTCGTTTGAGAAATTCTTTTGAACGGAATGATATTATTATTACGTTATTATAATTATTTTTTTGTACTCAGGGAGAGATAAACATGAAAATTTTTATGGATACTGCTAATGTCGACGAGATTAAACAATATGTGGATTGGGGCGTAGTCTATGGCGTTACCACCAACCCGAGCCTGATCGCTAAAAGCGGTCGCACCCAGGCCGAGGTTATTCCGGAAATCGCTGCTCTTGTAAGTGGCCCTGTTAGTGCCGAGGTTATTAGCACCGAATGCGCCGGTATGATAGAGGAAGCACGCAAGCTGGCTAAAATTGCTGAAAATGTGGTTATCAAAATTCCCTGCATCCCTGAAGGTCTTAAGGCTGTTAAAATCCTGAGCGCTGAAGGTATCAAAACCAATGTGACTTTGGTATTCAGCATGTCCCAAGCACTGTTGGCTGCTCGCGCAGGCGCTACCTTTGTAAGCCCTTTTATCGGCCGTTTGGATGATATTGGTCAAGATGGCGTACAGCTGGTAGATAACATCGTGAAGTCCTTTAAGCTCTATGGCATTGAGACCGAGGTTATCGCTGCCAGCATTCGCAATATCGAGCATGTAGAAAAGGTAATGCTCACCGGCTGCCAAATCGCTACCATTCCTACCAAGGTTTTGGCACAAATGATTAACCATCAGCTGACCGATAAGGGCCTGGCTCAATTCATGGCTGATTACCAAAACTCTTTAAAATAAGCTAAAAAATGCTCCTCCTGTAGGCTTTTAGGCTGGGGGAGCTTTCTCTTTTGCAAGGTGATGTTTTTATGTTTATCAAAAAATTACTTTGTGCGCTGTCCTTAAGTGCACTTTTTAGCAGTCCTGCCTTAGCTCAGGTACAGCTGGATCAAAGAGATGTGAGCATTCCTGAGGATTATCCAGCGGAGACGGTTCAAGCTAGGCTTGTAACCAGTGGTCCCACACTGCTTTTTTCGGATAGTCCGGAAATGGTCTACCATAATGGCATCCTCTATAGAGATACAGTTCAGGGCAAGGTGCGGCTTTTTTACCACCATGTAAATGCTGTACCGGGTACGAAAAAGCTGGCCATTGTGCTCAAAAACGATAAAATGCGCCCTGTGAATTATAAAATCTTGCAGCAGGGGATTGCGGGGCCCGGGTATAACTATATGGCGGTGGGCAAGGAGTCCCAGCACAAGTATTTTGCTCCAAAGGGGCAACGGCAAACCAGCGGTAGCTTAGGCTTTGGTCATAGCGTGGAACTGCTCAATGGGCGTGGTGTACTGCTAGATACTAATCAGCTGTCAACGGGAACCATTGATATAGAGCTGGATAGGCCAGGGCAAATTAGCGTTTTTATGTGCGAGCCCCAGGCTGATTTGGAGCTTTTCAATGACAGTGCTATGGTGCAGCCCATGGACGAGCATCCCCTGCGGGGCACCTTTGCTAAGAGCAATTGGGAATACACCTTAAAAAAGCCCCTTCATGGGGAAAAGCCCGTGAAGCTTAAATTGGCCGGCTCCGACGGGGAGGGCTATATTAAGGGCGTGGATGCAACCACAGGCCTTCCTGCTGAAAATTATGGTAATTATGGCGTCATTTATAAGGTGAATTTTACTGTGGATGGCAAGCGACCTGTAAGCTTTATTGTTAATCCCATCGGAGGATATTTTGCTGGCTATGGGATTTTGGTGCATAAGGGTAAGCAGCAGCTAGTGCCTCTGCCGGATTATGACTTGTGCTTTGGGGAGACTATAGAGGAGGCAGTGGAGCTTGGCAAGCTGAAAAATGGGCAATATAGCTTCATTTGGTCACCACCGGGCGCTTCCAATCTACCTATTGAGCTCATTTGGCAGACTGGTAGGATAAGAAGAAGCTAAGGAAATAAAGAAGCTGTAGTCAGGCGTTAAAGCCTAGCTACAGCTTTTCTCGTTTTTAGTTAAAGCCTAGCATTAAGCCAATGTGGCGCACAGCGAAGGCTACTACCCAGGCGATACCTAGCTCGTAGGCAATGATGGCCGCTGTGCTGGAGCGGGAGTCCAGTTCCTTGCGCATGGTGGCTAGAGAGGCGATGCAGGGAGGATAGAGCAAGTAGAACACGAGAAAGGTGTAGGCAGTGAGTGGCGTGAACAAATTAGGCAGATTTACACTGCCATTGGCATCCACTGCCAGCACTGAAAGGGTGCTTATGACAACCTCTTTCGCAGTAATACCGGTAATTAAGGCGGTGGACATACGCCAATCCCCGAAACCCAGTGGCCCGAAAATAGGCGCGGTAATCTTGCCGATTTCTGCAATTATGCTTTCATCACTGTGGACCATGTAAAACTGGGTATTAAAGTTTTGTAGGAACCAGACGATAATGCTGGCCATGAAAATTACTGTGAAGGCTTTGTGAATAAAGTCCTCGGCCTTTTCCCAAAGCAGCAGCGCAACGCTCTTGAGGCTCGGAAGCCGATAATTGGGCAACTCCATAACGAAAGGCACGGGCTTTCCGCGGAACACGGTTTGGTTCATGATGAGGGCCGCAGCAATTCCAATCAGAATGCCCAGCAGATACAGTAGGATCATTATGAGCGCGCGGTGCGTTGGAAAGAACGCTGCGGTAAAAAATGCATATATTGATATTTTTGCCGAGCAGCTCATAAAGGGCGTGAGCAGGATG
>USBV01000048.1 GCA_900553055.1 uncultured Phascolarctobacterium sp. | reverse complement strand
AACCGCTGCCGCACTCTCGCCGACGCCATCATGGCCGAGGAAGACGCCGCCGCCAACTGACAACTGCGATTAAATGTTAAGGAGGCAAAATGGCACAAAATAGAGGTGTAAAAATTTGTGTAATTCACTGATATTTGCTAAATTGCAGTATCAAAAATAACAAACAAGTCAAACCGATAAACCACCTCAAAATGAAAACCAAATCTGACCTTAACGTCCTTATTCCCGACCTTGTCGAGCTTGTGCGCAACAACAACCACGAAATCGGCGGCTGTGAATACGACTGCGACGAGAACGGAGACTGCCGCTGCGACGACCCCATTGAGAACTATGTCTGCTATGAACAGGGCGGCTGGACAATCGAGGTCATCTATGGCTGCTGCGGCGAGTGGGACAGCGACGACACCCTGCACCGCGCATGGGGCCATGTGACAGAAATCATCGCCTCTCATTACGACGACGCCACCGGCGAGCTCTCGGAGTTCAGCGATGAGGATTTTGACGACCTCATGATTGCTCTCAACGATGAGCTCAGCGATATAGCATAAGTCAAACCAATAAATCCATATCAAAATGGCAAAAATTCATGTAGCCGAGGTGTATCAGGTCAAACACCACACCTTCGACTGTTTCAGCCACAAACAAGACGTAATCAATCGCCTCCTCTATAAGGAATGTCCTGATTTAAGTTGGCAGGGCGAGGACGTAGAGTGTTCCGAACATCTTGAAGTCTATCGATACGATCTTGCCAATCTCATAGCAAAAATGGTCTATAACCGCCGAGAGTTCGAGATTTGGCGAAAGGAAAATCAGATAGAAGAGTCGCTTGATACCATCATTGGCATAATCGCCAAATGGATGGCCCTCGGCGACCCGCGCAATGACTATGTAGTCCTAAACTGGTATTAACATGATGACCGTAATAGAGAAGCAGACAATGGATGCGGTTATATCACTCAACCGCAAGACCAAAGACGCCAATCAGATTGATTGGGAACAGCGTCGATACGGGATAGACAAAGAGATATTCGCTCGTTGCCTTTCAAGTGAGGACGACGATATGAGAGCCTTTTGCGCACGCGAATTGGAAACGCACGCCAACGACTGCGTCCGAGAGGCAAATGCGCTTATCAAAGCATTAAAAGAACAGCCCCAGCCATGAATAAAGACTACGCCTATTGTGTCGGCCCTAACTACTTCGGAGGGCCGGCACTCTGCCAAAACTGCAAACGGCACATAGCCTTCTGCACCGAAGTGAAAGAGACCCTTACATGGACAATGCCGATGTACGATGAAAAGACCGGCACCTGTCCTCTACACGAGCCCAACATCAAGAATAGCAATGAAGGAGAAAGTAACAGTTGAGACAGTTCGGATATTGAAGAACCTGGGGTTGAACGTCTCAGCTCCAACAATCTACGAGTCTGCCAAATTCTTACGAGAAGAACTTGGCGCCGACCTTGTAGTCAGTCCTAAGTTCAATAGTAAGACCGGCGACCGCATCGGCTACTTTTGGCGATGGTCTCAGCGAACAGACAAGATAGACAACAAAACTTATAGAACCTTTGAAGCTGCGCTCTCTGCCGGCATCTCTGTTGTTCTGGAACCATTCAAAGAATATTTCAATGGGAAAAACTAAATTCAAATACGGAGCAGTGTCAAGCGTCTGGGAATTGGAGGCTGACAACAAGTTGACGGCTTATGCCGCCATGTGTTGCCACTTTGACCGAAACTCACACTTGATAGCGTTGTATGAGCCTAAAGAAGTGGTTGAGGGCGACAGTTGGCTAAACCCTTTCGGCAAGATTGCTAAACGGCTTGATGAAATATTCGGCGGCGAAGGTTCTTTTGACCGATATTTTGAAGAACATCGTGAGGAAATAGTCACGGCATTCAAATCCATAAAACAGATAATGTGATGAAAATCCTTGATTTGGTTGTAAAGCACAAGTGGTACGACATGGAAGAGTCCGGCGAAAAGCCAGAAGAATACCGTGTCCTCTCCGACCATTGGGTTAAGCGGTTTCTTCGCCTCAACAGTGGTCGAGATGGAGCCTTGAAATATCTCGCCTCCCTCCCGACGAATCAAGTGTGGCAGAAGTACACCCATGTCCGCTTTCACAGAGGCTACACATCAAACACGATGCTCTTTGAAATCAAGAGTATGCACATAGGCAAGGGCAACCCCGAATGGGGCGCACCCGAAGAAGAAGTATTCATTATCAAATTAGGAGAAAGAGTATGAAACTGAAGAAGAAAGGCTTATACCGCACCAACAAGAAAGCGAAAGTTGGCGAGATTATTGAGTGTCCGGTCTGCCATATAAAGTTCAAGAAAATCCAATGGGCGCAGGCTTTCTGTTGCGGACATTGCAAAGATAAGTTTTGGAACAGACAAAATCCGGATAGGCATAAATATGCTGACTGCTCAGCTGATGATGGCATGTCCGACCATGATTGGGACGAGGCTTTCGGGGTAGCAGAGTATAACGATGCAGAATAAGCCGACTCGGATATGCTTAATCCGACAACGGACTGCAAGTAGATGAATATCAAACAATTTAAAGTGTAAAATAACAAATGAACACAAACATAGCAACAGACTTTTCCCAGAGCCAGCGTCTTCGCCGCTGCGGAGTGTCGGATGACACGGCGGATATGGCGCGATACGAGGATGATGAAGTTCCCATGATGCCGTGGGATTGGACTACGGGGTCTTATGGTGGGACATACCCTGCGTGGAGCCTGAGTGCTTTGCTCGGACTTCTGCCGTTCAAAATTCACAGTGGCAAATACGAATATTGGCTCGATATAGCTCCGATGGACTACGGCAGGCAATGGAGCATCGGCTACTACTGTATGGATAAGCCAAGAGTAATCAAGGGGCTTACGCATACAGACAGCCTTATAGAATGTGCCGTGCAAGAAATTGAATGGCTCTCTAAAAACGGATATAAACTGAACGAACAATGAATAAGAAAGATAGACTACTGACAGCGGTTGCAATCGCCGTTATGCTGATGGTATCTCTCGCCGTAGCCACTATGGTTAGCCGACTGCTTGATCATCTGCCCGAACCGTGGAACTTTATAGCCAAAGGCGCGATGTTTCTCGCGTTCGCGACTTATGGCATTTATGGCTTAATCTCGGCATTTCAAAACGACAAGGAAATCCACGACCCCGACTGCCCGTGCCATAAGAGAGGATGTGCGAAATGACGGTCGCTGAACTGAGAGAAGTCCTCACCGCCTATCCCGATGATATGGAGGTGGTGTTAGACCGAATGGAATACGATGACTCGGAGCATATTTATGATACTGAGTTTTATCTTGAGACCAACGAAAACGACCAATTAGTGATAGACTGAAATGAAAAAGAAGCACCGCAGAGCCGTGTGGATAAGCATTATGCTGATACCTGTCGCAATCGGGTTCTTAGGTTACTATATTTCCGAGGTTGTGATTAATTTCAACAAGTGGCTCTAAACAAAACTGAAAGTATATGACTATGACCCTGACTGAGAACCCATACGAATGCCCTTTCAGAGAGTCGCATTTTTGCACTTTCGGTCATGAAGGCAGTGTAATAACGATTTAAGAAGATTATAACGAGAACGGGATAATTGCCATACAAGCATCGATAGGAGATCGATACCTAAACCAATGCGATGCTGACGATTGCCCTCTAAAACATAACGACTATGACCCCAACTGACCCAAGAGAATGTAAGTATTGCGAAGAAGGAATCAACGGCTCTAAGCGATGCAGAATATACAACTGGTGTATGTGTGGCATTTGCCATAAATTCACCCCTAAATCCAAGAAAAATGGAAAATAAACAGCGACCGAGCGAGTGCAAACACTTTGACGGGAAACAATGCACAGTGCATAAAGGCACGTGCGGCCTCACGTTGCCTATAGCGGAGGTATTCAACCTTGGCTGCCCCGGCTACGAACCCAAAGAGAAGAAAGGTTCAAAATAAGCCCACTCAAATATGCTTAATCTGACAACTCACTACAAGTGAATGAGTATCAGACAAATAAAGACACAAAATAAGAAGAAAGGCAATGAAGAAAACTGAATACACCCCGAAGCGCAAGTGGCGCATCGAATGCACCGAAGAAAAACTGAGGCTCATGGCCTCGATGGTGGAGGACATCACGCGCTTCATCGGAGGTCAGCCACAACTCATGAACTGCCTTACGATGTTCGACAACGGCAACGAAATAGGCGAGTTCATGCTTGCCAACGTGCGCCCGATGATGAACCTCGGCTGCGACTGCGACTGCGTAGGCTGGAACGGACGCAACACAACCAACAAATACGTCCGCCGCGAAGTTGCGCAAGGCTACGCCGCCTACAAGTCAATCCTCGCAGCCCTTGCCAACGAATACGACTGGAACAACGTCCACTCCGGCACACCGCTCACCTGCGAAGAAGGAGGTGAACTGATGGCCGTCCGCCCCGTCGACGAAACCGAACCCGAAGCCGTCGACTATTGGACAGCCACCGACCCCGACGGGAGGCAACTCACATTCCTCTCCAAGCCCGCGCGCCGTCAGTGGGCCAACGGATGGTCTTGGGGGCCCTCAGAGGGCGGCACGTTCATAGGCGAAGAAGGAACAAAAGCCCTGATGGAAATGCTCCGGCTCCCCAAACTGACGTGGAACGACGAGCCCTACAAATTCACCGTCCTGAAAACTCCTCAGCAATAAGTTATGACAGCGACCACCCTTAACGGCATCATAGTCGATGGCAAAGTCTACACCGCCGAGATGGGCCACCCCGACTGCATCTCGCTCTGTACCAAATGCGACCTCAGCGACTACTGCGAGCACACCGACCGCGAAGTCTGTGCCTCCATCTCGCTGCCTACCGACCACTTCCGCTTTAACCAACAGCTAACCCTCAAACTCAACCAACAAACCAAAGCAACAGCCGATGGACACCCTTAACGCAGTCGTCATCGACGGCCGCGTCTACGTCGCCGGAAAAGGCGAGGAAAACTCCTGTCGCGGCTGCGACCTCGAAGACGGCCACAACCGCTGCATAGCTGCCGACCTCTGCCTCAACCTCGGCCGTGACAACATCTTCCGCCACTCCCCCAAGCTAACCCGAAAACTCAACAACCAACAATGAAACGAGAAAATTTTGAAAGAGCAAAGGCCCTCATTGGCCGCGCCAAAGATGTAGAAGATCTTATAAAAAGCATACGCGAGAACGGCGTCTTGTTCTTCGTGCCTGATATAGATATATACCCCGTGGCTGATTATCTTTCAGCCGATGAGAGAGAATGAATCGAGAAGATACGGCAGAGCCTTGTCGAGATTTTACATGACGCCGCCGTGCGTCAGCTCGACGGCATCAACAACGAGATTGCTCAGCTGTAAACCCCGACTGCCATGTGTAAGGATCTCGCCACCAAAAATGCCGTCGAGGCAATCGACGCTGTGTTCGCTGCCAACCCGATTGCGCTGAACCCCGCGGCCTGTGCGGCCGATGCGGTGGATATAGTATTCGTTTTCGTCCGGAACATCGTAGTTGATGACGGCGTCCACGTCCGAAACATCAATGCCGCGGGCGGCCACATCGGTGGCAACCAGCACATTGATCTCGCCGGCCTTAAAGCGCTGCATGATGCGGTTGCGTTCCGCCTGGCTCAAATCGCCATGCAGGCCCTCGGCCATGTAGCCACGGCTGGACAGCGCGATGGACAGGTCATCCACACCCTTTTTAGTGCGGCAGAAGATAATCAGCTTGCCATCGATTTCTGCATCCAGCAGACGGCACAGGCCCTCCACCTTATCCTTAGTTTCAAAATAATATTG
The DNA here is from genome assembly GCA_900553055.1 of uncultured Phascolarctobacterium sp. Lineage (GTDB taxonomy): Bacteria > Bacillota > Negativicutes > Acidaminococcales > Acidaminococcaceae > Phascolarctobacterium_A. The sequence goes on along the minus strand of USBV01000048.1, from coordinate 4,194 downwards.
CTCGATTAAGGGAACAGTGAGCTCTTCCTTGGATACGGTCACGTTCTTGGGCGCACGCATGTACTTTTTTGTCAAGCTCAAAATTGGACGGGGCATGGTTGCGGAAAAGAGCAGGGTTTGACGCTCGCTCGGCAGGGCGCGCATAATCTCTTCAATATCATCCACAAAGCCCATATCCAGCATTTCGTCGGCCTCATCCAGCACCAAAAACTTGATGTGGTCCAGCTTAATAGTACCGCGGTTGATATGGTCAATCAAACGACCGGGAGTGCCGATAACGATTTGCACATTGCTCTTTAAAGCGCGAATTTGGCGTTCAATCGGTTGGCCGCCGTACACCGGCAGTGCCTTCACGCGACGCACGCGACCAATCTTGCACACCTCTTCGGCTACCTGAATGGCCAGCTCGCGGGTGGGGCACATAATCAGGGCTTGGATATGCTTGAAATCGTCAATGGATTGCACCAAGGGAATACCAAAGGCAGCAGTTTTACCGGTGCCGGTTTGGGCCTGGCCAATTACATCATTACCCTCCAATACCAAGGGAATAGTAGCCGCTTGAATGGGAGAGGGCTCTTCAAAACCCATTTCCGTCAACGCAGCGACGATTTTTTTATCCAGCTCCAAATTACCAAACATTTCTTTTTGCATTGTCATTAAATAAATTCCTCCGTTAGAAGGCTCTACACCTTCTGCTTTTCTTCTTTAAGTTTATCAATAGCCATGGAGATAGCAGCCAGTGCTATCCTTAGCTTATTTTCGGTTCTAGTAGAGGTGAAGCGATGCTCCTGGCAATAAACCACATCCTCGGTGGCCACTGCGATATAAACAAGGCCCACGGGCTTGCCCTCGCTGGCGCTCGGCCCGGCATTACCGGTGATGCTCACGCCCAAGTCACTGCCCAAGGCGCGGCGCACGCCGATGGCCATTTCGCAGGCCGTCTCCCGGCTCACAGCGCCGTAGCGATCCAAAGTCTCTTGCTGCACATTGAGCAGCTTATTTTTAATTTTATTGGTGTAGCTCACCACGCTGCCCACCAAGTATTCGCTACTACCGGGCACGTCGGTTACGAGACTGCTAGCCAGGCCACCACTGCAGGATTCCGCAAAGGCAATGGTTTTACCCTGCGCCAAAAGCTCCTGACCAAGGCAGGCAGCTAGGCTCGCATCATCCACACCGTAAACATATTCCTCAACATACTCGCGCACCTGAGCTTCGCAAGCGTCCAACAAAGCAGTCGCCGCTGCGCTATCCGCAGCCTTAGCCGTCATGCGAATGAGGATTTCGCCATAACGAGCGTACAGAGCAATAGTAGGATTAGATTGATGCATAATCACGTCATCCAAAATTTCGGCAACGCGGGATTCGCCTACACCCCTGAGATGCAGCGTGCGGGACAGGATAATGCCGTGGTCAGCAAAGCGCTGTAAAAGGCGCGGCCACAGCTGCTTTTCACACATATCCATCAGCTCGGACGGCGGTCCGGGCAATAAAATGAAGATTTTGCCATTGTAATCAAGCCACAGTCCCGGCGCAGTACCCACCTCGTTTTGCAGAATTTCCGCACCGATGGGCACATATGCCTGCTTTTCGTTGTTCTCGCTGGGGGCGCGGCCCGTGCGCTTGCGGATATAGGCGTCAATGCGGCCCCAGGTATCCAAATCAAGATAGCTATCGGTGCCGGTGATTTCCATGACCGTTTCTTTGGTGATATCACCACGCGTGGGCCCCAGGCCGCCGCTGGTAATGATAATGTCCGCGCGCTCTAAAGCTTGCTCCAGCACCGCCTTCATGCGCGCCGGGTTGTCACCCACCGTAGTATGGCAAAGCACATCGAAGCCCATGCTGTTCAGCTTGCGGGAAAGGTACTGCACGTTGGTGTTTAAAATCTCGCCCAACAGCAGCTCCGTGCCCGTGGTTACAATTTCAACCTTCATTCAAATCAACTCCTATCAGAGTTTTTCTCCTACCATCTCATACGTAAATCCTTGCAGGATGCGCACCCTTACCATATCGCCCACTGCAAGGCCCTCGGCGTTTTCGATAAAAATAGTGCCATCAATATCCGGCGCCTCGTGAGTGCTGCGACCGTAGGCCAAATTATCCTCGTCAAAGCCCTCCACCAAAACGTCCAGCTCAGCATCCTCGCGCTCCTGATGGATTTCCTCAGAAATGCCTGCCTGCAAAGCCATCAGCTCGTGGTAACGGTTTTCCTTTACTTCCGCAGCAATTTGGTTCTCCATAGCGCCAGCTACAGTGCCCTCCTCCTGAGAATATTGGAAAACACCGGCATTTTCAAAGCGCTGCTTTTCCACAAAATCCTTCAGCTCCTCAAAGTCCTCCTCCGTTTCGCCGGGGAAGCCCACGATGAAGGTGGTGCGAATAGTAATGCCGGGGATGCGAGTGCGCAGCTTATTCAGCAAAGTTTCCACCTGCTCGCGAGTATCAAAGCGATTCATGCTATCCAGCAGTCTGTCGCTGGCGTGCTGCAAGGGGATATCGATATATTTGCACACCTTGTCCAAGGTGGCAAAGGCTTCAATCAATTCATCAGTAAAATTATTGGGATAGAGGTACATCACCCTAATCCACTCAATGCCCTCTAAAGCGTTCAAATCGTGCAGCAGCTGGGGCAACAGCAGCTTGCCCGTGGTGTCCTCGCCGTAACGGGTGGTATCCTGAGCCACTACGATGAGCTCCTTGGGGCCGCTGTCTGCCAGCGCCTTGGCCTCGGCCAGCACCTCAGCAAAGGGACGGGAGGTATACGGTCCGCGCAGCTGGGGAATGATGCAATAGGAGCAGCAATTATCACAGCCCTCGGCAATCTTTAAATAAGCCATGTAGCTGGGAGTGGTCAGCATGCGGGGCGGCATAGCCACATTCTTGCTTTCCAGCTTTTGCAAATGCTTTAAGCGCTTGCCCACCATAACCTGGTCAATAACCCAACCGATATCGGTGAAGCTATCGGTGCCCACAATGGCGTCCACCTCGGGCATGCTTTCGAACAGCTCGTCCGCATAACGTTGGCCCAGGCAGCCCGTCATCACCAGATATTTGCAGCTGCCATTTTGCTTATACTCCGCCATTTGCAAAACCGTATTAATGGACTCCTCCTTGGCGCTTTCAATAAAGCCACAGGTGTTAACAATAATCAAATCGGCCTCCGCCGGGTCATTAGTGATTTCCAGCTGTTTTTCACGAATTAAGCCCAGCATCACCTCGGAATCCACCAGATTCTTGGGGCAGCCCAGGCTGACCATACCTATCTTCATAGCTCCGTCCTCCTCTATTTACTAAAACGCACGCGTTCTAGCCATCTATTAAGCAAAGCTTCCTGCTTAGCACTATCCAAATAGCTTACATTTAACCACAGCTTTTCTTCATTTACTGGTCTCTCGTCCAATCCACGCGGGAAAATAAACATAAAGCCAGTATTGTTAGCCTGGGCCGCAGCCTGCACCTTACCACTGCTTAAAAGCCAATCCATAAACTGCTGGGCCGCTTTTTCCTTTTTACAGCCTGCAAACATCCCCACGCAATAAAGATTAACAGGTGTTCCCTCCCTGGGATGCACCACATACGCAGGAAATTTATTTTCCAGATATTTAAAAACATAGCTTTGACGCGTAATCGCCACATCCGCATCACCCACCGCCGTCATACGGATAGATGTGAAAGGAAATTTGGCATATTGACCGACAAAGCGGTTGATATTCCACAAATAATTTAAGGATGTGGTCTCACCCATGGTATCGGCAAAGGCTCCCAAAAAATTTTTGGTGCTGTTGGAATCGGTAAGATTCTGCATAGCTATGCGCAGCTTTTCGTTATTTTCCAAATCAGTCCAGCCCTTAAGATTACTTTGACCAATAGTGCGTGCATAATATTGGTTGATAAGGAAAACAGTGGGGTCATAAAAAATGCCAAACCAACAATTATCCTTATCCCGCAGCTTGCCGGGCAGCTTTTCTGCTAAAGCAAAGTGCACTGCCTGCAGCTTGTGCTGCTTTTTGAGGCCATAGAGCGTTTGCTGCTCCGCCAAAACTAAATCAGGCAGGGGCTCGCCCTCCTTCAGCTCACCAATAAAGCGCAGCTTCAGTCCTTCCTTATTCTGTTTATTAAAGCTTTCTACTAGGTCCTGGGTAAATTTATTATCCAGCTCCGAGTAGAGGCACAGGGTGGCTTCTGCAGCCT
>USBV01000047.1 GCA_900553055.1 uncultured Phascolarctobacterium sp. | reverse complement strand
TTGGTCGCCCAATACGCCACCAATTGCTCCCATACCAGCTTTAATTAATCCCATAGTATAACCTCCTCTTTCATAATTTTTTAAGATTTGATTGTTTATAAAACCTGTAATATTTTACAGGTTGACATGCTTACGCAAATATTGTTTACTTATAATAAGTATGAGTTTATTTAAGTGTATCATCTTCTATTGATTCTTTTACAAATGCTACAGCTAAGCCCACGTTGCTACGATATTGCGTTTTGCGTAATGCGTTACCAATATGAAAGCCAACTGTGCGCTTGGTCAGCTGCAGCTGGTCTGAAATTTCCTGATAGCTTAAATCCTGGCTCAGCAACTCCACTATCTGTAGCTCCCTACTCGTCAAAATTTTTTTGAGCTCCATATTGGTTTTTTGATGACTAACCAAGGTACCCACCTCTTTACTAAAGCTGCTTACTCTACTCAGGGACAACAAAACTCAGTATACTATTCTTCATCAATGATATATAATAATGATTAGGAAGCATCCTCTTCCGTACTCCCTCTAGCTTCATTTTAGCTAAAAAACACCAATTAGTCCCCACCCCTTAAGGCCATTTTGGGTAGGTTTTGGTATAAAAATTACTAAATTATAGCCAATTTCGTATTTTAACCATATTTTCCCGGAGGTAGTCACTATGAAGAAGCTATTTCTATTTTGCGTATTGTGCGTCGCACTAATTCTCACCGGCTGCAGCGATAATTCCAGCAAGCTGAATCCCAATAATCCTGTGACCTTGAATATTTGGCATGTTTATGGAAGCCAAACCAAATCACCTCTGAATGATGCCATTCAACGCTTTAATGAAACCGAAGGTAAGCGCACGGGCGTCATCGTAAAGGTGGCCTCTGTGAGTAATTCCTCCGCTATCGATAAAGCACTAGTTGCTTCGGCCACCAAGCAGCCTGGCTCCGTGCCCATGCCGGACCTCTTTACCGCCTATCCCCGTATCATGACCAAGCTGGATACCAAGCTCCTCCTGCCCTGGGAAAATTATTTGACTAAAGAAGAGTTAGCCAGCTATCGCGAAGATTTTCTTAAGGAAGGGCATTACAAGGAGCATCTTTATATGCTGCCCATTGCCAAATCCACGGAGCTGCTTTTTGTTAACCAAACCTTTATGGACCGCTTTTTAAAGGCTAATCAGCTCACCGCAGCCAAGCTCGAGGATTACGATACACTGTTTGCGCTGTGTCACAAATACTACCAGTGGAGCGGTGGCAAGCAAATGTTCCAAATCAATGATTTCTATCATTATTTCCTCACCAATATGGCTGCTTTAGGTGATGACTTTATCCACAACGGGAAGCCCAATTTTACTTGCCCCACATTCTGGCGCATCTATCGCCCCATGGCAGAGGCTGCTATAAAGGGTGGCCTCTGCACCGAAAAGGGCTATGCCTCAGACCGCTGGAAAACCGGCGAGGTCATTAGCAATGTGGGCTCCACGGCGGGCATTTTGTATCTGCGCGACTATGTTACGCATGCAGATAATACGCGCGAGCAAATTACAAGCAGCTTTTTGTCCAGCCCCAGCTTTAAGGAAGCCAAGGAAGGGCACTATCTGCTACAGCGTGGCACGGGCCTCTTCGCTTTAAAAAATAAGGATGAACGCAAGAACAAAGCAGCAGCAGTTTTTGCTAAATGGATTGGGCAAAAGGATAATAATTTAAGCTTTGTAACGAAGGCCGGTTATCTGCCCGTAAACAAAGACGCTATGCAGGAGCTCATGGCTAAACCGGAGCAGGTAGAAAATGCTAAATATCGCAAGCTCTACACTGTATTAGAAAAGGTTGAAAAAGATGGCACCTGTTTAGCCCTGCCTCTTTATGAAAAAGCAGGACAAACCCAGGCCCAGCTCGAAAAGAATATTAAGCACATTCTTACCCAAGCCCATCAACAGTATGAGCAAAGAGTACAGGCGGGCGAAGCAGCACAAGGCGTATTGGATGAGCTCACCAAGGCTTCTTTTGAACAGCTGCAAAAGGCGCTGCTCTAAGCATTTTTTATTCCTTTATCTTTAAGCTATTAGCAACAGCATGGCTGGAGGAGGCATTATGCGCGCTCGTTGGCAAGCACACCTAGCACTTTTCAAAAGAATATTGCTTGAGCGCCGCACCCTGCGCAGCCGCTTTGCCATGTATTTGGTAACCTTTTTCGGCATTTTAACCTCCGCTGTCATGGTGCTACCGATTTTAAGCGGCTTCCTTAACCCCTTGGACCATGAGCTAGAACAATTCATGGATTATGAGCTCAATAATAAACGCCAAAGCATGGAGCGGAACATGGATAATCTGGCAGCTCACGGCATCAATTTTTCCCAACAGCTTAGCGAAGCCATTCTTTGGACTATGGAGCAAAAAAAGGTTAGCCTACAGCAGCTCAACGGTAAGCCACAGCTTTTGCAGGCCATCCAAACAAACTCCTACGATATTGTGGCCGATGCGATGAGCAAAACCTCCTGCAGCGGTGCCTTTTATCTGCTCAATGCCAGTGTGGCCCAAGAAAAAAGAGGAGGTGAGCCGCCCAAAACATATAATAGCCTATACATAAAATACGCCAATTTATTTTCTGAAAACACACTGAATAATGAAATATGCATGTTCCGAGGCGACTATAGCGTCGCCAGAGCTCATGGCATCAATTTATATAGCACCTGGCAGCTGGAAAGTCAGAGCGGTGTTTTTCCGGAAATCACCGCCTTGCTGCAGGAGCCCGCGCCGGAGCTTGGCAAAAGCTTTGTTATGACCAAGGTTAAGCCACTTGCCGATAGCTGGGAAAAGGTGCGCCTCTTTTTATTCCCGCTTTTGGATAGAGAAGGCAGGGTGATGGGCGTTTGTGGCTACGAGCTAAGCAATCTTTATTATCAGCTGCGCTCGGCGACCCTCTTTTATAAGGGCACACCCCTTATAAGTGCTCTCTTAGACAAGGAAGAGCATGATACGTATCAAGGTCAGCTCGTGGATGAATCTATTTTAGGCGAATGGCCCTTAGTTGTGCAAAGCAAGGGCAAGTATACCCTCTTTACGAGCAGCAATACTACCTATATTGGCAAGCTGCTGCCGATAGATGTCGCCAAAAACTCGCATTATTTGGCTGTTATGCTGCCCGAAAATGTTTATAATGATATGCTGGTTAAGGCGCGCATTAGAGCAGTTGCTATTTTTGGCTTGATTTTGCTGCTCTTTATCGCGGCAGGCTATTTGCTAAACAAAAAATACGTGGAGCCCATTGTCGGCGATCTGCAGCAACTGCGGCTTAATCCTTTGCAAAAGCCAAGCTCTGATTTGCAGGAGCTGGATGAGGTTTTCACAGCCTGGCAAAATAGCACCTATCAAAATAAGGAAAAACTGCTCAATTTAGAGCAGGAAAAATCCTATGCGCAGCAGGAATACGAAAGAGCCGTGTTTAATCTGCAAAGCATAACTAGGCAGCAGGAGGAGCTGCAAATGCAATATGATGATTTGCAGGCAACCCTGCAGGAGCAAAGTCGCCATCTCACAGAAAAAATGGAGCTGCTGCAAAAGGAAAAGGAGGAGGCTGAACGTCAATATGCCTCCGCCCAACACATCATGCAGGGCTATCAAAATAAGGATATGCCTCCCATTGACGAGGACAGCTATAATATGTTTGTCAACAATCTTTCCCAGCTCACCGCCAAGGAAAGAGCCATTTTCGATTTATACTTAGCCGGTCTAGTTCCCAAGGAGGTCACTGCAAAGCTAGGTATTACTGAAAACACAATCAAATACCATAATAAAAATATTTATGGTAAGCTGGGTGTTAAGAGTAGAAAAGAGCTTCTGCAATGTGTTAAATACATGTGGCTTTTAGAAAGCAAATAAGCTTCGATTGAACTATTACCTTCAATCGAAGCTTATTATTTTGCTAGCTTTATTTTATTCTAATGCGACCGTCGCCGTAAGGGTTGTTGTATTGCTCGCCAATCTTACCATCAAGCAGCTTTTGTATGTATTCCATAATGGCATCCACATCGGAGATTTCTCCATCCTTCAAAAGCTTGCAGCCCTTGAACATAACATTACCATCGCCGCCGTCTTTCAAAACATAGGTGGTACCGCCCACGGTATATTTTTTGTTAATATCCAGAGGCTGGCCGCCAATGCGCACGTCACTTACCCGATAAAGGCCGCCCACTCTAGAAAAATTACCCTTTTCGTCCAGGATAACGGTGGAGGGAACGCTCTTATTGATGGTATATTCCATGCCTGCCACCTGATAAAAGCCACCAAATTCCTCCGGATAATGGCTGGCCCCCATCTCTAGGGCATCCAAAATCTGTTGGCCGCTAGCTTCGATAACGGCACACATATTGCCAAAGGGGAAGGCCTCCAGCAAATCATTGTAGGTTACAACACCTGTCTTGATTTCGTTACGAATGCTACCGCCGTTCACAATAACCACATCACAGTTCAGCACGGCCTTAAATGCATCGGTGACAAAATTTGCCAAGCTGCATTCGCTATTGCGCACTAAGCGTTCACCAGTCTGGGGATCATTGCTGCACAGCTGCAGCAAGGCTTCGCCCACGGGCTGCTTGAGCAGGGGCTCGTATTTGGCTATTTCCCGGGAAATAATCCTTTGAGTTTTGGCGTCATCACCAATATCGTTCCTTCTCAGCCTACTAGTGATTTTGCCATCGGTACCAATAACCAGCTCGCCCACTGTCTTGAGCTTGGTGCCAGTTTGGGCAATGAGCACATCCTTGCCCAGATAATTTTTCACATATTTTCCTTGGATTCTTTCGTGGGAATGACCATCAATAATAGCGTCCACACCACGGGTATTAGCAGCAACGCTTTCGCTATTCCAATATTCAATGGAGCCATTAAGACCTAAATGACCTACTAAAAATACATAATCCGCACCGTTCTCACGTGCAGCATTAATGGATTTTTGCAGCGCCTTATACAACTTACGCCCTGTTTCGTCCTCGTTAAAGCCATAAAGATAATTTCCCTGCCCATCCTGGAAGAAGGCCGGCGTGGATGAAATCAAGGTTCCCGGCGTTGTTGCGCCCACAAAAGCTACCTTGGTATCCCCAAACTGCAGCATTTTATAGGCAGGTAGGGCTAGCTTCTTGGTGCGCAAGTCCTCAAAGTTAGCACTGTAATATCCGGACTTGAGCTTTTTATTGAGCTGCCAAAAGCGCTCCATGCCATAATCAAATTCGTGATTACCGGGAATAGCAAAATCATAGCCTGCCGCATTCAGCATATTAATCACGGCCTCACCCTTAGAAAGTTTTCCAATGGGTGCTCCCTGCACCGCGTCGCCCGCGTCTACCAAGGCCACATAAGGTGTTTTTTGCAGTGCATTCTGCTTCATTTGGGCCACGGTGGCTAGTCCTAAATTATCGTTGATGCCACAATGCATATCGTTAGTATGCAAAATCACAATTTCCTTATCCGCTGCCCAGGTAAATAGTGGGGCCGCCAAGGTCAAGCCCACAGTTAGACAGGCTAAAAAGCCCTGCTTCCAATTTTTACGCATACCTATACCTCCTTAACCTAACAACCTAATATAACACCTTATCAAATAATTCTTTTCCGGCAAAGCCATTAATTTGCAAATAAGCCCTGGGCTCGCTAAAGAGATAGTGCTCGTGGAAGCGGGCTACCCGCTTATCGGGCAAGAGCAGCTCCACGATGGTGTCATTGCTAGCCAAGGTGCGAAAGCGGGTGAGCTTAGTGCCCTTGGGCAGGATTTCCTTATGCCACTTCCTATAGTTTTCATTGGCAGCAATTTCCACTTCCACATCCTCCAGCAGTGTTAAAGGCTCTCGAAATCTTCCGGCCACATAGATGTATTCTCTATCGGGATTGTTGAGCTGGGGCTTACCACCCTTGCCCACATGGTAGTATTCGGCTGCATAGCAATATCCAATATTGGGCACCCGAGTAGCTAGCAGCATTTTCTTGGGATTGGTGGGCTCCTCCAAAAATTTCATGCTGCCATTATCAGAAACGAGATAGGGATTGCCATTACTGCTCCTGCCATTTAAATCGAAAACAGCTGCTGTGCCCGATCTTTCTTCATAAAGATAAATATAATCCAGTCCATCCACATAAATTAAATAAGGCACGCGCTCTTTAACTCTCAAAAGAGATCGCTCTTCCTCGAGCTTGTTCCAAGTAATCTTGATCTTATCAGAATTGAAAAGTTCGGTCATTATGGCAAATCTAAACTCATTTTCCTGACGCTTAATCAAATATTTTTTATTTAATTCAAAGCGCATGATAAAATTCTGTGGCTTAGTGCTGTAATCAATCACTGCATCATAACCGGTACTAAAGCAGCCACCACATCCAAAAAGAGACATCTCCAACAATGCCAAGATAAATAATTTTTTCATAGTCCACCTCTTTGCTAGAATTGCTCTATATACCATCTAGAAATAGCAATCGTAAAATACTTAACCGTACACTTATTCTCTGGCTTGATTATAGCAAAAATATAGCAAAAAATCCCCACCCCAATACAGAATTTGGGGTAGGGATTAAATTTTTTTTAGAATAAAGGCTTGCTATTGCCGCCCTTGGGCTTCTTTTGGTTCTTAATGCGCAAGGAGACAATAACCTCGTCCCCCTCCACAGTCTGTTCCATGCTAGCTGGAATGCCTACGTCCTTAATCGCATTCACTACCTGCTTGATGCTATTTAAATAAATGCGCACATCATTAACGATGACAAAGCGCTTCTTCTTTTCCTGCTGCTTATCCGCAAGGAGCTTAGCAATGTATTCATCGGTCTGGCGCACACTATAGTTACGCTTAATGATAATGTCCAGCACCTCCAGGCGCTGCGCTTCATCCTCGATTTTGAGCAGCGCTCTGGCATGACGCTCGCTGAGCTCGTGCTCCACGAGCAGCTTGCGCACGTCGCCGGAAAGGCGCAGCAAGCGCAGCTTGTTAGCGATGGTGGACTGCTTTTTGCCAACTCTGGCAGCCATAGCCTCTTGGGTAAGGTGAAACTGCTCCATAAGCTGCTCATAGCCCTCGGCTTCTTCCAAAAAGTGTAAATCCTCGCGCTGCAGATTTTCAATTAAAGCAATTTCGGCAATCTCCTGGGAGCTATACTCACTAATGATTACCGGCACCTCGGTCAGCTTAGCCATACGACTAGCACGCAGACGACGTTCACCTGCGATCAAAAGATAGCGGCCATCCTCAGCAGGAGCAACCAAAAGCGGCTGCAGCACGCCGTATTGAGCAATGGAGCTAGCTAAATCAGCCAAGGCTTCATCATCAAAGGTTTTACGGGGCTGGTAGGGATTAGGGAAAATCTGGTCAATCGGCACCTTGATTACCTTTACTTCATTTACAGCTTTATTTTCACCTAAAGAGCCAAAATCAGCATCTAATACAGAAAACCCATCATCGACTATCATCTTCAACCCCTCCTCTATTTGCTGCCCAAGGGCTGCTTTTCCGGCGTACCCGCCTTACGCGGATACTGCGCCGGGGTAGCTTTTATTTTGCTAATTTTTATAATCGCACGGCCATCATCCAGTCCCGGTAATTTCACAGGCTCGGCGCTTAGAATTTGACCGCCGAGTATTTTTACTGCCTGCGTGCCCTCTTCGATTTCCTCAGCATATTTGCTGCCCTTAAGCGCAATAAAGCGACCACCCTTTTTTACCAAGGGCAGGCAATACTCTGCCAAAACGCTCAGGCGAGCCACGGCGCGAGCCGTTACTAAATCATATTTTTCGCGATGCTTACTATTTTTTCCTGCATCCTCCGCCCGTAAATGCTCACAGCGAATATACTTAAGGCCTAAAGTGTAAATCACCTGCTGCAAGAATCTTAAACGTTTGCCCAAGGAATCGATAAGGGTTACCTTCAGCTCCGGGCAGTAAATCTTCAGCGGCACTCCTGGAAAGCCTGCTCCCGTACCCACATCGGCTAAAGTTTTGCCAGCCATATCCTCGTCATAGGCTAGCAAACTATCTATCATATGCTTAACAGCAACCTCCTCAGGCTCCGTAAGCGCCGTCAGATTCATCACCTTATTTGTTTCCACCAAAAGCTCGTAGTATTTGGTAAATTGCTCCAGTTGCTGCTCCGTAAATTTTAGACCGGCGTCAGCACCACGAGCAGCTAAAATCTCCGCAAAGCTTGGCTTTTCATTTGCACTCATTCGCCTTGCTCCTTCCTGCGCTTGAGCTCCAGCGCAATCATCAGCACGCTGATATCAGCAGGGGATACACCACTAATACGGGAGGCTTGGCCAATATTCGTAGGACGCACCTTATCCAGCTTTTCGGCTGCTTCACTGGATAGCTCCTTAATAGCGTGGTAGTCCATATCCTCCGGTAGGCGCTTGTTTTCCAGCTTCATAAAGCGCTCTACTTCCTGGCGCTGCTTAGCAATATAACCCTCGTATTTGGCAAAAATTTCGGTTTGCTCTGCTACCTCATCACTCAGCTCAGGCAGAGCAAAGGCCTCCTGCAGCTTGGCGTAAGTGATTTCCTTGCGGCGCAGCAAATCCAGCATATTGGTGCCCGTGCGCAAGGGAGTACTTCCCATAGCTACCAGCTTGGCATTATTCTCTTCGCTCGGAGCAAGATTCATTTTGCCTATCTCACTAATAGCGCGCTCAATAGCACTGCGCTTATCGGTAAAACGAGCATAGCGAGCATCATCAACTAGGCCGATTTGACGGCCCTTTTCTGTCAAGCGCAAATCAGCATTATCCTGACGCAGCAGCAGGCGATATTCAGCTCTCGAGGTCATCATACGATAAGGCTCATTTGTCCCCTTCGTAACCAAATCATCTATCAAAACACCGATATAGGCTTCGTCGCGGCGCAGCACCAAGGGCTCCTTACCCTGAATCTTCATCATGGCATTAATGCCAGCCATCAAGCCCTGTGCTGCCGCTTCCTCGTAGCCACTGGTGCCATTGGATTGGCCCGCACTAAACAGGCCGCTAATAGCCTTATGCTCCAAGGAATACTTCAGCTGCAGCGGATTTAGGCAATCGTAATCAATAGCATAACCAGCACGCATCATTTTGCAATGCTCAAGACCGGGAATAGTCTGCATGAACTGCAGCTGCACATGCGCCGGGAGGGAAGAGCTCATGCCCTGTACATACATTTCATTAGTGCTACGACCTTCCGGCTCAATAAAAAGCTGATGGCGGTCCTTATTGGCGAAGCGCACGATTTTGGACTCAATGGAAGGGCAGTAACGCGGGCCTACACCCTCGATCATACCATTGAACATGCCAGAAAGATGCAAATTCTCACGAATTATCTTATGGGTAGCCTCGTTAGTATAAGTCAAATAGCAGGGCACCTGCTCCCTGGTCTTGATATCACTCATAAAGGAAAAATTGCGTACCTGGCTATCACCATACTGGGGCTCCATTTTGCTGTAGTCCAGGCTGCGGGCATCAATACGCGCAGGCGTACCGGTCTTAAAACGCATTAGCTCTACCCCATGCTCCAACAGAGATGCAGATAGCTTTTGCGCACTGCGTAAGCCGTTAGGTCCACACTCATAATTAACCTGGCCATAAACAATGCGCCCTCTTAAATAGGTACCCGTAGCTAAAATAACGCACTTGGCTTCAAAAGCCTCGCCGGTTTCGGCCTCCACGCCCACTACCTGACCATTTTCTACCAACAGCTTATCAATCATCAGCTGCTTGAGCTCCAAATTTTCCTGCTCTTCCACAATCTTTTTCATCAAGGTGTGATAATAGGGCTTATCCTCCTGACCACGCAGGGCATGCACGGCATACCCCTTGCCCGTGTTCAAAAGACGCATTTGAATGCAGGCCAAGTCAGCACTAATACCCATTTGACCACCCAAGGCATCCAGCTCGCGCACTAAATGTCCCTTAGCAGGACCACCGATGGAAGGATTGCATGGCATCAGCGCCACATTATCCAAGGATAAGGTAGCCAGCAGTGTTTTGCCACCGAGGCGATACGCTGCCCGTTCCATTTGTCCCAGGCCGAAAGATTCCAACCCGAAACCCGCACAGCCCCCTGGGCAATGGAAAGATT
>USBV01000046.1 GCA_900553055.1 uncultured Phascolarctobacterium sp. | reverse complement strand
GCTGGCGAACTGCCTAAACGACGGCTCATCAAAGCCGGAGATCATCTCCACCTGCTCCCCCGTCGCCAAATCGTACAGGCTCACATCCACGGCGTTGCCAGTGTTGTGAGCGCTGCCCTTGGTCTCCGGGTCCTCCAGCATGCCCTTCTTATCCACAGGCAATGCCAAATTGGCCAGCTTGCTCACGCTCCAAGGCCTGTAGGCATCCCACAGCACTAAGCCGTAGCCATATGCTGCCAAATGCTGCTGGACCTTGTCCGGCGCTGCGGCAGCCTCCTTGCCCACAAACAGCTTCCCAGTGGTGTAAAGCGGTGCGCCAAAGCAATTATCGGCGCGAGCATAGCGAGAGTCAACCACAAGCCCGGCAATAGTGCTAGCATCCACTAGCTCCGCCTGCTGGCCTGCGGCCAGCGCTGCCGGCATCGGTGACGCTGCGGCCTGCGCCCGCAGCTGCTCCCACTCCGCGACGGAACGCTCAGGAAAGCGCAGCTCCTTACCACGCTCGCCCGTAGTTGTACCCACAAAGTAGCGACTATACACATGCCCGCCCACGCGACAGGAGATGCCGTAGCCATCCGGGTCGCGCTCAAATCGCACGCTGGACTCGGAGCTCGTCATAGGGCCAGCCTCGTTCAGCGTATAGGAATCAAAATGCTCCTTCGCTAATGGATAGATATTAGAGCTGCCAAAGGCCTTATCCTGCAGAGAAAAGCGGTACAAAAGCTCTAAGCGACCTCCATTCTCACGAATAAGGATATTCTCTCCATTGCCATAATAAAAGCCCAAAATATGCTTTACATCCTTAGGAGCATCAGGCGGGACAGCAGCCAAAGCCACATGCCAACCTGCTTGGGCATACAAAAGCAGACCGGCTGCCAAGCCGGCCAGCAAATTTTTATAATGCATTAATGAATCAACTCCTTGCGCACATCGGCCAAAGCATTAAGCCTATTGCGCACCTTGGCAATTTCTGCCAAATCAAGCTCGCAAGAAATAACTTCTTCCTCACTGCCAGCCTCAGCCACAATTCTGCCGCTTGGAGCCACTACCATGGAATGACCATAGAAGGGCGCACCCTTAAAGGTACCGGCACAGTTTACAGCAACCACAAAGGTGTGGTTTTCGGCAGCACGGGCCTGCGCTAACAGGCGCCAAATATCGCCTCTGGCCGTGGGCCATTCGGCGGGACAAAAGATGATTTGCGCACCCTGCAGCGCCAAATGGCGAAACAGCTCGGGAAAACGCAAATCGTAGCAGATAGTGGAGCCACAGCACACACCATCCAGCGCATAAGCCTTAAAATTATTGCCCGGCGCAAAGAAACGCTCTTCATTAAAAAGGCCAAACAGATGCACCTTATCATACATATTGACAAGTGTGCCCTTTTTATCAATGGCCACAGAAGTGTTATACACCTTGCCCTCACGACGCATGGGCACGGAGCCAGCTACAATAGCACATTCATGCTCGGCTGCCAGCCTTTGCAGCTCCGCCAAAATCGGGGAATCCTCCGCTTCTGCCTCGGTATCTAAATGCCCCAGGCTATAGCCCGTGGTCCACACCTCCGGCAGCACCAGCACATCGTGGTTGGGAGCGTTTTCCCGCACCAGCTGCAGTCCATGAGCCACATTGGCCTCTTTATTCTTTTCCAGAACAGCTAACTGCAGCAGGGCAGTTTTCATAATACGCGCTCCTTAGGCATCATATTGTTCTTTACCAGACGACCGGCAAAGAATTTTTCCAGCTTGCGAGTGCAGCGGGTAATGAAATGCTCCTTGCCGCCCAAGGATTGAACCCAAACCACGGGATGACCGGCAATCTTAGCGCCCAAAACGTCCGTCATCAGCTGGTCGCCAATGAAGAGAATTTTGCCGCCACCCATAGCCTTAGTAATTTGCTTGTAAGCCATGGGCATGGGTTTTGCTGCACGCATAATAGTACCCAAATTGGTTTGACGGGTAATAGCCTTAATACGGTCGCCACCGTTATTACTAATCAAGGCTACATTAATGCCCAGCTGATGCATTTGGCGAATCCAGGTCATAGCACGGGGGCCAACCATATTCTTATCGCGGGGCAGCAGGGTGTTGTCGATATCAACAACAATCTTCATGTAGCCATTACGCTTTAACCATTTCGGGGAAATGTCAAAAATACTTTTTACTCTGTAATCGGGACAAACATACTTTAATATCATACTACCTTATCCTTTGGAAATTTTATTTCAAATGTGGTGCCTAAGCCACATTTGCTGATTACCTTGGCGCTAGCGCCATGAACGCGAATAATCTCCTTAGCAATTGCAAGGCCCAAGCCTGTGCCGGGAACAGAACGGCAATGGGATTTTTCCACTTTATAGAAGCGCTCCCAAATAAAGGGAATATCGGCTTCGGGAATGCCCTTGCCCTGGTCGGACACACTGAGCAAAACACTGCCATCGGCAAGTTTTTTCGCGCCTATTGATACAGTACCATTTTCTGGCGAATATTTCAAGGCATTATCGCCTAAAATCAAAATTAATTGTACCATTTGGTCCCCATCGCCCAAAATTTTGATGTTTTCGTCAGCGTGCACATTAAAAATCACCTTGCGCTTCACTGCCTTCACACTCAATTTTTCGGCAACATTACGAATAATCACTGCCAGCGGCAGCTCATCCATACTATTGGTATCCAAGGGGTCACTGGTTTCCAATCTGCTGATATCTAACAGCTCGCGCACCATGCGCTCCAAGCGCACCGTCTCCTCGTTAATCAGAGTGCGATAACGCTGCAGCACCTCCGGGTCCGTAACCATGCCATCGCTAATGGCCTCGTTATAGCCGCGGATAATGGTGATGGGCGTGCGCAACTCATGCGATACATTGGCCACAAAATCGCGTCTAATCTTATCAGTACGCTCCATTTTGGCAATATATGCACTTAAGTCGCTACCCAAGGAGTTCAGCGAGCTAGCCAGCTCGGCAATTTCATCCTGACCCTGCACCAAAAGCCTTCTGCTGTAATCACCAGAGGCCATGGCCACGGCACTGTCCTTCATTTCCTGTACGGGCTTAATAATCTTGCGCGACAGGGTTTTGACCAAGAACAGGCTAACAAAAAGGGCGATTATACCCACAACGGTTATGTAAATGTAAACATTACGCAAAAACTTTTCAAAACCGCTGAGCGGCTCAATCATTAAAATAGCGCCTGTTTTCCCATTGGGAGTTTTATAAGGGACACCCACTAAAATAACCTGCTCTTTATAATGGGGATGAAAAATCTGCGATTT
This sequence comes from uncultured Phascolarctobacterium sp., assembly GCA_900553055.1. GTDB lineage: Bacteria > Bacillota > Negativicutes > Acidaminococcales > Acidaminococcaceae > Phascolarctobacterium_A. The sequence goes on along the minus strand of USBV01000046.1, from coordinate 6,819 downwards.
AAAGGATTTGCCTGCGTATATATCATGCAGAATAATTTTGATGCGATAGGAAATACTGCTTTCCTTAATATCCTTATCCAGCTTCATGGCGTTATTCTTTAGCTCGCTGGCCGTGGGCACGCCATATTTCATAAACTGCTTTAAGGAATCCGGCTCGTCTGCCTTTTCCGGACCATCATAATAGGAGGCTGCGATTAGCTCATAATTGTCATCAAAGAGCCAAATGCGGGCACCAACCAAGCGGTCGACGGCAATAATATAGCGATACAGCATATTCTTGTCGTCCATGCGGATAAAAGCTTCGATGGTCTCACCCATCTCGTGCCCCTTATCGGTTAGCTCCTGCTCCTTGATTTCAAAGAAATAATCTGCAATCAAATAGGAAATACCTGCGGTAATTCCCACCACCACGATAACTATGATGACCATGAAGCTATACATCAGGCGGGTACTGAGGGACTTTTTCATGCTAAATTATTTATCCTTGATTTCAAACTTATAGCCCACGCCCCAAATAGTGGTAATATCCCATTTGGAATCGGCGGGGATGTTCAGTTTTTGACGAATACGTTTAATATGAGTATCCACCGTGCGAGTATCACCATAATAGGAATAACCCCAGATGGTTTCTAAAAGCTGGTTGCGGCTAAAGGCCTTGCCCGGGTTGGAAGCCAAGCACCAAAGCAGCTCCATCTCTTTAGTAGTGAAGGTCATTTTGTTGCCAAAGGCTGTTACCTGGTATTGCTCCATGTCAATAATCAAGCCATCGTAAACAATACGCGAAGCATCACCCTTTTTCTCCTGGGTGCCTGCGCGGCGCAGCACAGCCTTTACCCTAGCCACAACCTCGCGGGAGTTAAAGGGCTTGGTGATATAATCATCAGCACCAATCTCTAAACCAGCAATACGGTCATCATCCTCATCCTTGGCCGTAACCATGATGATGGGCAGGTCGGTCATTTTGCGCACCTGCTTGCACACCTCGATGCCATCTAAAACAGGCATCATTATATCCAAAAGCAAAATATCAGGTTTTTCTGATTGCACCTTTAAAATGGCAGCAGCGCCATCCTCGGCCTCAATAACCTCAAAGCCTTCCTTTTCAAAGTAAATCCGCAAAATCTCACGAATCTGCGCTTCATCATCAGCAATCAAAATCTTTTGCTTTGTCATAGTTATCACTCCTGACATTACATGATGTTTAATTAATTATATCACAAAATCTCTTAAAGTTTAGCTACGTTCACAAAAGATTCACCAAAAAACAGCTATTTTACCATATTTTAGGTGCTTCGCCCCCACTTTTCCTATATATTTTCATCACAGGTAGTAATTTTCACCTTGTCATCAAAGCGCTCATGATGACTCTTGGCGCCCACGGCAATCATCGGGAATTGGTAAAAGCTGGAGCCGTCGTAACGATTAAGGTCATTATAGGTGCCAATCCAAATAAAGCCATCACGCGTTTGCACCACATCGTTGGCAGCAGAAGAGTCCAGGCCATTGCTATTATCATAAATAGTCTCCAAATAGCCAAACTCGTCCAAGGTGTGGCGCTGGGCCGACTCCACCCTTACGCTGCCCTGGAGCAACACAAGCACCAAAAGGGCGAACATTATCCTTAGCGCCCTTTGATATTCTTTTTGCCAAACTATTTCCTGCCATTGTTTCATAAAAGTGTACCCATTAACCTTCCCTAAGTACGCTTATAACATTATATCAAGACAAATATACAGCATTATTGTCATTCTTATTTTATCACAGATTGTGCTCTGCAACAAAGATTATTTTCGTTCTTGCTTATGATTTTATTAGCCAGGCTCATGAAAGTCCTGAACATTTTTCTAGAAAATGCCAAAAAATGTTCATTTTTTTACGTTTTCTTATTTACCTTCACCCTTGCATATGATAAAATTGATTTGCTGTAGTTTTCAAGAAGCTAATTTACTATTCATGCTATGGCAAATTTACATTAGGGAGTAAATTAATATGGAAAACAAATTAGTCTATGTAGGCAAAACCAAGAATGTATATGCCCTGGATAACGGCAACTATCTTTTAGAGTTCAAGGACGACTGCACCGGCAAGGACGGCGTGTTTGACCCGGGTGAAAACTCCGTTGGTCTGACCATTGAAGGCGTGGGCGATGTAAACTTACGCATGTCCATGTATTTCTTTGAAAAAATCAATGCAGCAGGCATCAAAACCCACTATGTAAGCGCTGACTTGGCTAAAACCACTATGGAAGTATTGCCCGCTAAGGTATTTGGCAAGGGCTTAGAGGTTATTTGCCGCCACAAGGCTGTAGGCAGCTTCTTCCGCCGCTATGGCCAATATATCGAAGAAGGCGCAGATTTGCCCGCTTATGTAGAAACCACCTTTAAAAATGACGAGCTGGGCGACCCGCTGGTTACTAAGGACGCACTGGTTATTTTGGGCGTTATGACCGAAGAGCAATATGAAGCTATCAAGGAAATGACTCAAAAGATTACCCAAATCGTAGCTGACGACCTGAAGGAAAAGGGCCTCGTGCTTTACGACATTAAATTCGAATATGGCTATGATGCTGAAGGCAAGGTTATGCTGATTGACGAAATCGCTTCCGGCAACATGCGCGTATACAAGGATGGCAAGTACATTGATCCCATGACTCTGTCCAAGCTGTTCTTCGCTGAAGCTTAAGCTATATAATCATCTAAGCGCTCTAGTGCAATTAGGCTACACTAGAGCGCTTATTCTTTACCCATAATTTGTTCACTGTCACTGCACAATCGGTTCTATTTATACTCCTGTAACGAAACGTTACTTGAAACATGTGTTTACTATAATAATGATAAAAAATAACTCCACCCTATCGCTAGAGTGGAGTTTGTTTTCGTGGTAGCGCTAAAGGGAATCGTCCTTAGGGCCAGTTTCATGCTCCTATTTTTTCAAATCCTTTACCTTATAGCCTCCATTTACTTATATTATACCCACATTTTCATTACATTTCAATCGAACATATTGTAATAACATTAATTTCCTCAATACCGACTCCTTGCATAGGGTGAAAAGAAAAGCACTGCAATATTTCATGCAGTGCTCCTAATTTAATGCTTCTTATATATTCTTAGCTCACTACGGTCAATGGTGTATTCGATGGCTGATACATCCTCGCTAACGGCAAACGGAGCCAAATTAAGCTGTACAACGACATTTTCCTTGTTTACGGTTATACGAGAAATAAACATATCAATAAGTTGCTTAGTCTGCTTCAAATCCCCTGAATTAAACATGGCCTTGGCCTTATTGAACAGGGCATTTAGCTTGGTAGTATCTACGCCCCCAGCATAGACTTGGCTTTCTTCCTCTGCAAGCTGGGTGCAAAGCAAATGCTTTTCGTGATCCAAGCTATCCAAGCGCTCTAATAGCAGCTTCGTGGTGGTGCCGGATTCAATCGCAAGCATTATATTGCTTATTTTCTTATCAACGGCTGTGATTTGTTTTTTCAGATCCTTGAGCTTGGATGCCTTCTCATGCATGCGTGATTTTACCATTTTTTCATATTTGGCCACAAGCTTTGGAATCATTGAAGGGTCAAATATAATACCACTCAACAAGTCAAGCACCTTTTTCTCCAGCATGTCACGATTTACGTCAGGATTATTGCATTTCTCTGCCAAATGCTTACGCCGTCCAGCACATCTGTAGGTAACGTACACGTATTGGGTTCTCTTATTAAAGCTTCTGTTGCCACTGTATGCATAACCACAGCATCCACAGAAAACCTTTCCCGTCAACAGATACCGCTCTTTGTTCTGTACATTTCTGGTCTGCTTGCGCTTGTCCAGAATAAGCTGTACCTTGTCAAACTCTTCCTTACTTATGATAGCAGGCACACCGTCATCAACAGTAATGATGTCTTCAGAGTTATTGAACTTGTGGCTGTTTATTGCCTTCTTTCCCATAAAAGAGTGAGCTATCCTTCTATAGAAGAACTTGCCAGTGTATTTGGGATTGCGCAATATATCATGAAGAGAATTGCGTACAAACAATGCCCCTCGTTTGGTTTTGTAGCCGCCATCATTCAAGGCCTGGAGTATTTCTTCGTATGGCTTGTAGCTTGCCGCCATACTAAAAATCAGCCTTACTGCCTCAGCTTCCTCTTCATTGATGACCAGCTTTTGAGTAGTGCCATCTACGTCATATCCAAGAGGAGGGGTTCCACCATTGTGCTTGGCGCTTAGGGCATTTTCTTTTTGTCCTTTTTTGATTTCTCTGCTCAGATTCCTGCTGTAGAATTCAGCCAAGAGCTCTGAAAGTCCCTCCATCAATGCTCCCTCAGGAGTGTCGGAGTCATAGTTCTCTAGAACACTGGTCAGCATTACACCTTTTCTTGCAAGCTCTACCCTATAGCCAACTGCGTCACTCCTGTTACGAGCGAAGCGATCCAGCTTGTGCACGATTACAAAGTTGAATTCACCCCTCCCAGCATCCTTAATCATACGCTGGAACTCCGCTCTATCATCACTGGTAGCTGACCGTGCCATGTCAACGTATTCCCTGACTATTATAATCCCGCTAGCATCAGCAAACTGCCTAATTGCCCGCACTTGCGCATCAATGGACGCTTCTCGCTGATTTTCGCTTGAGAATCTGGCATAAAGTACGGCTTTCGGCATTACTCCCTGCCTACGCAGCCTGTTCACCACATCCGCCAGTAGCATTACCATCCACTCCTTCCTCCAAGTCAGCAATAATTTCAACTAAAATATCCAACAATTCCGTACTTAACCTTAAGGTCTCCGTAGATTCATTGCCTTTGCTGCTTATCATAATCATTTTTTTATTCATGGTTTTTCCTCCTAATAAAACAAAAAAGCCGGAGCTCAGGAGATTTTCTCCTCGGCTCCGGCATCAGTAGCTCTTCCTTCTTGGCTCAAGCTCGGTATATTTTTATTGAATTTTGTCTGCCAGCTTTTCTACTGCCTCAAGCTCTACTTCATAGAGCTGCTTGCCTATCTTAGCGACAATAACCGCCTTGCCATTGTCACCCACCACAAGGTCAAACATACGTTGTCTTTTGTTGGTATCATAAACTTTTACGCTTTTCACAGTTAATTCTCCTATTAAAAGTTGTATTCTATATATCAATCATTATTATAATATCAATTTACATAATGAGATTTTTCTAATTTTAATTATCTATTTTAATCAAAGAGACAGTATCTTTTATATTTAAACTTTAAAATCTACGAGTAATAGTTATTAATCTTCTGCCAGCAGTTTTCTTCTGTGTAACATCAACCCCTACTGCAGAAAGTGCTGTTTGAATACGGGGGATTCTTTTGCCAAGTGCGGATGCACTTTGCGGAAAATTGTTTTTTGCATTCAAATATTCGTCAAAGCCCACCTGCGCTTTTAATTGCTTGAAAAAATCGGTAGGCGCTAACGTAAGAGTATCGGTTTGCATTTTCTCAGCAAATTGCTTTACTGCAGACGCTAAAGGATCGTCCTCAATCATTTCCGCAAATTTTGTTTCCTCATTTTGAGCAAAAGCTTCAAAAAATACTTGTTCGCTGCCCCATAGAGCTTTGGAAATTGCGCCGCCTAAACAGTAAAAATCTGCTAGCCGTGGAGCAGCCCCAACCTTGATAGTGCCTACTAAAGGCAACGTCCGTTTAACGAGATCAAAAACTGCGCCTAAAATTATGGGCAAATCTTTTTGAAATTTCTGACGGAGATCCGAAAGCTGCTCCCTCTGCTGCGTGGAAATGCGTTGCAGGCTAATCTTGACGCAACGATCCACCAAGTCGCCACGATTGGCAAAATTGCCTATACCGTTCAATATCAAACAATTCCTAAAGGCATTTGTATGCACCTCGCCGTCGGTGTATAGCTTTCGAGCGCTAAAAGCGCCCAAATCTATAGATTGGCAAAGAACATCTGACACCTCAGGCTTAATATTAGAAATATTATCAAATACGCACAAATAATTATTTGCTAATACGCTTGCTAAATCCCGTGTATTATTAGGCAAAGAATTGCACCTGTTTTTACTCGGATCAAGAATTCTCTGAATGAATTCAGAAGCCAAGGTCTTGCCACTACCAGCGGGGCCACTCAGTATGAGAATAGGGCGGGGCTGGTTTGGCCAAAACCAAGCAGCTATCGTACAAATCAAAAGCACGAGGTCGGCATCGGAAGCTAAAATAAAGTATTTGCTTAAAATTTCAGGAAGGGCTGCAGCATCAGATGCTTCGGGCTTAACCTGTACGCCCATGTTCGAGCTTGATACAAAAATTGGATCTTTCAGGCTCAGCTTATCTTGGCCAAGAACAACAACTCCAGATTCATGAATTTTTATAACTTCGTTATCTCTATTATTTAAGTTATAATATATATTATTATTTTCAAATGCAATTCTTCTATATTCAAACATTTTGTTCCCTGCAATTCTTGCTTCCACCGCACATTCCTCAATATGTTTAACAAACATGGGAGCTGCTACAAATTCGGAATAGAGGCTTTTGAAACCCCAAATCAAAAAGTCTGAAAAGTCTTTAGAATAAAGAGCATAGAGCCGCCTTTGAGTACCATTTCCTGCCAGATAAATCATTTCCTTGTTAGAATATTCAGTTAAAAATAGTTCGCTTCCTTTTATAACTTCAATAAAATACTCCTTAATCAATGCTTCAAAATCTTCTTCACTATTCAAACTGCTATTTTTATTCAATTTTTTAATTTCTCTTTTTCCCTTGGGTGCTAAATCAGCAACCTTCTTAAGGATTTCAACAGGCAAAGCCTCGATTTCTTCAGGATATTCTAAAATTTCTGAAT